>NZ_JVPL01000301.1:0-68546 GCF_001054655.1 Bacillus sp. 220_BSPC | reverse complement strand
CGTTTTGACCGCCCATCATCATGCCTGGTGGCTGACCTCCGTTTTGGCCGTCCATCATCATGAATGCTTCCGATTCTACTGACTCATCATCAAATGGATATTGCATATCCATTCCCATCTGAGATTCTTTAGGTGACATCCCAGGGGATGGGGCCTGTTGCTGTGATTGAACGGATTGATATTGGTGATAATCCGGATGGTGATGTGCATTGGCATCCATCCCTTGGTTCCCTTGATACTGTCCCTTCACTTCCGGTCCATAAGTTCCAAGCAGCCCCTTATTACAGCCGCAATCTTCCTCTTCCTCACCGGCAGTCTGTGAAAACTGAGGGAAGTTTTGATTATAGGAAGGTGATTCGCCTGATGACTCATAATCTTGTTGCATATATGAACCTGCTTGGGGTTGTTGATTCATCCCTCCATAATAATGGTGCGGAACCGGTGCGGAGGCTTGATATGGATAATATTGCTGGCTTGGTGCATTCATGCTCGCCCCTTGGACAAATCCTTGATCCATCATTGGCATGTCAGGAGATTCTCCCCAAATATCAGAGCTCTCTTCCATCATTTGATAACCATGCATTTCCGGAGCCGCCTGATACCCTTGAACGCCTTGGTATGGGGCTTGCATGCCTTGCATGTGCATCTGCGCCCACGGTGGCGGTTGAATGCAATAGCCGCTTCCAGGCAAGATTGGCGTTACTGGAATACAATCATCCACCGGCTCATCCTGAGCTGACTGTACAGCTGGCTTTTTCTTCTTCTTTTTAGTGACTGCAGGCTCTTCTTTTTTCTTTGGTAAAGGCGGTGGTGCAGGAGGCTTTTGCACACTCATATTGGTCATGTTGACCATATAATAATTATTGACATCGATTTCTGGAATTACCGGCATCGGCACCGGCATTTCTTTTGGAACGACTTTTTCCTTTTCTTTAATGATAGGCTTTGGCTGAATGATTTGCTGCTCTTTTTTTGGTTTTTGAACGATTGGTTGCTCTTTTACAGGCTGTTGAAATTTCGGTTGCTCTTTTACGGGCTGTTGAAATTTTGGCTGTTCTTTTACCGGTTGTTGAAATTTCGGCTGTTCTTTTACCGGTTGTTGAAATTTCGGTTGTTCTTTTACTGCCGGTTTTTGCATAATTTGCTGCTCTTTCATAGGTGCTGGCTGAGCCTGATACGGTAGAATTTGGGATTCTTTCATTCCCGGCTGAATATTCACGTTTGGTTTACCCGTTTCTTTTATTACAGCTCCGGATGTCCCTGGAATTTTAATTTTCATTCCGGGCATCATCATGTCCGGGTTGCTCAATTGCGTGTTAACTTTTTTAAGTTCTTCAAAACTGACGCCGTATTTTTTGGCGAGTTTCCAAAGTGTATCGCCTTTTTGGACTATATGAATTTTCACGCTGTTAACCCCTCCTGTGCATATGTCCATATATTCTATGAAGCAGTGGGTGAAATGCTATTATTTTTATCATGAAAACTTATGCGTGAAAAATGACTTTTATGATTGGTTCAATGATTTTAGGGACATGGAAGCTACTTTTTTGGAGAAGAAATAAATGATATGACATGTTAAAAAAGGAAATCCCATTGCGTTCATTCTAAGAGAGGAGGCAATGGTTTTTTAGTTAGGAAGACATCATGTTCTGAAATGCTTCTTTCAAGCTTCTGTCTAAATTCAGGGAAATCCGGGTATAAGAAAGTAAATGGCCTAAGGCTTTGTCTTCAGGTACTTATCTTACATTCCTGGGGGGAATAATAATGAAATGGAAAGGTAGACAGGGCAGCTCGAACGTCGAGGACAAAAGAGGGATGAGCGGAAAAAGCATGGCCGGAATCGGCGGAGGGGTCGGATTGATAATTGTCTTGATCGTGACGCTCCTTGGCGGTAATCCAAGCGAATTGCTGGGCAGTTTGGATTCTACTGAATCGAACAATGGCAGCTCTTATGTCGAAACGGATGAAGAGAAGGAGCTTGCGCAGTTCGTATCTGTCGTCCTTGCAGAAACGGAGCAGGTCTGGACAGAGGAATTCCGTGAAAATGGACTGGAATATAGGGAACCTACCCTTGTCCTGTATTCAGGTAGTGTCGAATCGGCATGCGGGATGGCAGCTTCTTCGGTAGGGCCATTTTATTGTCCTGGTGACATGAAACTATATATTGATCTCAGCTTTTATCAAGAGTTGAAGCAAGAATTCCAGGCACCCGGGGATTTCGCCATGGCCTATGTCATTGCCCACGAGGTCGGACATCATGTTCAGACACTTTTAGGGACAACGGAAAAGGAAATGCCAGATCGGTCAAAGGTCAGCGAGACTGAATATAATAGGCATTCTGTCCGTCTTGAATTACAGGCCGATTATTTGGCGGGAGTTTGGGCACATCATGTCCAAGGAGAGAATTTGCTTGAAGAAGGCGATCTTGAGGAAGCCTTGAATGCAGCAAGTGGTGTGGGAGATGACCGTATCCAAAAAAAGGCACAGGGGTACGTGGTTCCGGACAGCTTCACGCACGGTACATCCGAACAGAGAAAACGGTGGTTCAATAAAGGAATTAAATCCGGTGATATGAATGAAGGCAATACTTTTAAAGCGAATAACCTTTAAAAGTTCTTACTTGTTTCAAAACATAAAAAAAGGGGGAGCTTGTCCCCCTTTCCCGACTGAAGACAAATTCGAAGAAAAGCGAGTTTGTCTACTTTTTTATGGTAACAATTATAGTCGATTTCCCCTTACCGACGACTGTCTGCCAAGCCGCCTCAAAGCAAGCGGCTGTGGGGTCTCGGCTAGCCCGTTATTCGGCAGGTGTGTCGCAATTTCCTTCCATCTTGTGAGTTTCAGCTAAAACAGTAAAAATACACGTGGATTACTCGGTCTTGTTTTAAAATCACGGCAATAATCCCTTGATAAAATTGTATTCGGGATAAACCATTCAATCCTCATTAGGTCAGCTAACTGAACGGGTGTCTTACCCCTCTTTCTCTTATGATTCAAAGTCTTTTGCACTAACTCAAACGCGTTCAAGCATTCTGTTTAAAGCCAGGATGGCATTATCAGCAATGCTCTTCTCCACTTTTATCGGATTGATGATTATACCTTCTTCAATGGATTCAAGCGCCCATAGCAGGTGAGGCAGATCAATCCGGTTCATTGTTAGGCATGGACACATATTCGGATTTAACGAGATGATGTTCTTGTCAGGATTATTGGCGATAAGTCGCTTGACAAGGTTCATTTCCGTGCCGATTGCCCAGGAACTGCCCGGTTCTGCGCTTTCGATCATTTTTATGATGTACGATGTCGAACCTGCATAATCTGACAGGGCGACTACCTCACGGCGGCATTCGGGATGAACGATGATATTCATTTCAGGCTGCTCTGCTCTAAGCGTTTCAATATTAGCCGTAGTGAAATTTTCATGGACTGAACAATGTCCTTTCCAAAGAAGTACCTTCAGATCTTCGAGTTCCCCTTCATAGATCAATTCATCTTTATGCGGATCCCAAACGGCCATTTCATTCAATGGGATTCCAAGGTCAAAGGCTGTATTCCTCCCCAGATGCTGATCGGGAAGAAAAAGGATTCTTTCTTTTTGCGCGAGGGCCCACGAGACCATCCCTTGTGCATTGGAGGATGTCACCGTCGCCCCGCCATTTTTCCCTACAAAAGCTTTGATGGCCGCGGTGGAATTAACATAAGTTAGCGGAAGGATCGTATCGCCAAATAAATCCTGAAGCTTTATCCACGCCCGTTCCGTTTGTTCAATATCCGCCATATCCGCCATGGAGCAGCCTGCACGCATATCAGGAAGGATAACCGTCTGCCCTTCTTCGGTCAAAATATCGGCTGTTTCCGCCATGAAATGCACGCCGCAAAACACGATATAATCCGCTTCTCGATTTTGCGCGGAAAGCTGGGCCAATTGAAGTGAATCCCCCGTTGAATCCGAAAATTGAATGACTTCCTCCCGTTGATAATGATGGCCTGGGATATAAAGACGGTTCCCGAGTCGCTTCTTGATGTCATGGACCCGATTCTCCATCTCTTCCTTTGTCATCGTTTTATACTTTTCAGGCAATGTATTTCCTGCTGTCTTAGCCATCTCCAATATATTCATTTCAATATCCCCTCACGTTCTTTGACCTTTGCGCTGATATCAAGTGCCCTGACACTGTGCGTCAAGCTGCCCAACGAAATATAATCTACCCCTGTTTCCCGATATGAGGCTAGATTGTCTAAATGGATTCCTCCAGAAGCTTCAGTAATGATGTGGGCGGGAACCAATTTAATCAGTTGCTTGATTTCTTCGGGGCTACGGTTATCGAACATGATGATATCTGCACCGGCTTCCACTGCTTCAAGCACCTGTTGTGGTGATTCCGTTTCCACTTCCACTTTAGTGGTATGTCCCAGTTTGGATTTTACCGTTTGTACCGCTTTCGTTATGGACCCAGCGAAAGAAATATGGTTGTCCTTTATCATGACTGCATCATATAAACCATAACGGTGATTGAATGCCCCGCCTGAGCGGACCGCATATTTTTCAAGCATCCGCAGGCCTGGTGTAGTTTTCCTCGTATCACACGCTCTCGTCTTCGTCCCCGCTAATATCATGGCAGCTTTATGAGCCTGTGTCGCAATTCCGGACATACGCTGCACTAAATTCAAAACGACCCGTTCCCCTTTTAAAAGAGAGGCCATATCGCCGGTCATTTTTGCAAGCTGCTGTCCTTCTTCAAAAACTTCTCCATCTTTAACAAAAACGCAAACCTCGATTTGCTCATCCAACAATGCAAATCCCGTCTGGATGACGTCCCCTCCACTAAAGACCCCGCCTTCTTTTGCGATGAATGTCAAGGTTCCTTGTTCACCTTGGTCAAAAATCGTATCGCTCGTTACATCGCATTCCCCTATATCTTCCATTAAAAATTGTTGCAGCATCTGCTTAAGCTTCAATATATTCATATAGTTGTCTCCCCTTCACTCGGTTTTTCACATCCGTGCAGGCAAGGATAACCGAATTATCAAGCCATTGGGTGTCATCTTCGCTTGGATAGTCACTGCGGAAATGACCGCCCCTGCTTTCCGTCCTGGTCAATGCGGATTCGGCAATCAGCCACGCCACGATGATGGCATTGATTTTCGTTATTTCCTGTATCGGTAATGCCGTCACTTCCATTTGCAGCAATTTTTCGATATTAAATGTCTCAAGATAATCCTTCAGTCGAGTTAAACCCGCTTCATTTCGGACGATTCCCGCTTCGTTCATTAATTTTTCCTGCAATGTCGTGAAATCAGGTAAAAAGGAAATTTGGCTGGAACACTTGGACTGCTCTTTTTCTTGCGGTATTGACCTTGATGGCACTTTAGCAAGGAAACGGCCTAGCGTATTTCCAAAAACCAGTCCTTCGAGAAGCGAGTTGCTTGCCAATCGGTTTGCACCATGTACACCAGTGCATGCCACTTCACCAACTGCATACAAAGAGGGTACTGAGGTTTGCCCCGATTCATCCACTTCAATCCCTCCCATTAGAAAATGGTTTCCAGGTGCAACCGGAATTTTCCCCAATTCAAGGTCCAGCCCGCTTTTTTCACATAATGAGGTCACTGTCGGAAAACGATTTTTAAAATCCTTGATCATCGAAATATCCAAAAATACCTTTTCACCGCGCTGTATATAAGAAAAGATCGTCTGTGCAACAATATGCCTTGGTGCTAGATCCTTCAAGCTATGGACATCCTCCATGATTGGCTTTCCCGTTTCCGTCACTAATCTCGCACCATCCCCGCGAACCGCTTCTGAAACCAGACCTTTCGCTTTGCCATTTACAAAAAGCAGGGTCGGATGGAACTGTATGAATTCCATGTCACGAACTTTTGCACCAGCCTTGAATGCAAGTGCGATTCCATCACCTGAAACCATTTGTGAATTTGAAGTGAAATGGTATAGGGAGCCACAGCCGCCTGTTGCCAAAACCGTCTGTTCAGCATGATAGGTTACGAGTTCCCCTGCCTTATCAAGTGCTTTGACGCCTATGCAAGAATCATCTTTCCCGATGATCAACTCCACTGCAGTAACATCCTCCATCACAGTAATCGATGATTTTTTCAAGCAGCCTATAAGATGTTCCATGATGTACTTTCCGGTAGCATCACCGTGACTATGGAGGATTCTTCGTTCACTGTGGGCGCCCTCCATGCCAAGCAATAGAGTTCCGTCATGATCATGGTCAAATTGCATACCCGATTCTATAAGTTCAGCTATAACCGAAGGTGCCTCTTCGACGAGTTTTTCCACTGCCTTCACTTTGTTATATCTCTGACCAGCCGCCAGCGTATCTTTTTTATGTAAGGATACTCTGTCACGATCAGATATTGCAGCAGCAATCCCGCCCTGAGCTAAATATGAATTACCATGACGGATATTTGATTTTGTGATGAGTATCACATGCTTATGCTCACTTGCTTCCAATGCCGTTTTCAAGGCAGCAATCCCGCTGCCTATCACGATGATTTCCGCTTTTACCATTATTTCATTCCTCCTGTTTATGACAGGTGTCTTGACAACTATATTTACATATTATTAAACTATTATCAAGAGTTTTTTAAGATTAAAGGATGGAAGTGATTTCTTGATTTATTTGGATTACGCCGCTACAACACCGATTGACGAGGAGGCTCTCGAAGTATTCAGCCAAGCATCCCGGAAGTTTTTCGGGAATGCGAGCAGTTTGCATGATATTGGCTCTGAAGCGGCACGTTTATTGGATATGTCACGGCAGCAACTCGCAGAAATGCTGAACATAAAAAAGGAAGGAATCATCTTTACGAGCGGCGGATCAGAAAGCAACATGCTTGCGATAGATACATTCATCGCTTCGAAACCATCCTGGCAGAACCACTTGATTGTAAGCCGGACTGAACATGCATCTCTTGCCAATTTCGTCGAAAAGCTTGAACATGATGGCTTCGAGGTTACTTATTTACGGCATTTGGAAGATGGCCGTGTTGATATTGAACATCTGCAGGAATGCATGTCGGAGAGAACATGCTTGGTCATTGTCCAACATGTGAATTCGGAAATCGGGGTCATTCAACCCATTGAGCAAATAAGTGAAATCGTTCGAAAACACCAGGCTTTTTTTCATGTGGATTGCGTCCAATCATTTGCTAAATTACCGCTTGGCAAGATAGCCGCCTCATGTGATGGACTATCCGTTTCCAGTCATAAAGTTTATGGTCCAAAAGGGACTGGGGCCGTCATTTTCCCGGCCATCCATCAGTTGAAGGCTTCGGTACCGAACATCACTCATGAATATGGTTTCAGACCAGGAACAGTGGACGTCCCCGGGATAGCCTCCTTCGTGACCGCTGCTAAGAAATTGGGCGACATCATGGAAGATGAACGAAAACGGATTTCAGCACTTAGGACGCAATTGATTCAACGGCTGACGGAAAGGAAAATCGATTTTCAAATCATCGAAGCAAAATACGAGCAATTGCCTCACATACTGGCGCTGACCTTCGCTGGATTGCAAGGACAGTACATCATGCTGGAATTAAACCAGAAAGGATTTGCCGTTTCGACGGGAAGCGCCTGTCAAATCGGTAAACAGGATCCTTCAAAAACGATGATGGCCATTGGAAAAAGCGAAGATGAAGCCCATCAATTCGTCCGCTTTTCCTTTGGCAAAAACACGACGGCCGACGACATTCACAAGTTGGCGGACTGCATCGAAGGAATAGCTTCCATTCGATAAAACCCTCCAATCTGTGTTAGAATGTTTGTAATTAAAGAGGTGAATGTTTATGGAAAGAAAGAAATTACTTGGGGAAGAAAGACGGACGAAACTCTTACATTTATTGCAAACAAGCACGGAGCCTGTAACGGGCAGCGAGCTTTCGCAGATAACGAATGTAAGCCGGCAGGTTATCGTTGGTGACATAACCCTCCTGAAAGCGCGGAATGAACCTATCATTGCCACAAGCCAAGGCTATCTGTACCTACAAACGGGGAGCACGCAGAAGCCGGAAAGGATCATCGCTTGCCAGCACGATCCTTCCCGGACCCAAGAAGAACTATATTTACTAGTGGATATCGGCATCACGGTGAAAGATGTCAAAATCGAGCACCCCGTATACGGCGACCTGACCGCTTCCATCATGGTCAGCAGCCGGAAAGAGGTCCAGCAATTCCTGTCAAGGGTGACGGCAACGAATGCATCGTTTTTATCGGAACTAACGAGCGGCATCCATCTCCATACACTGAGCGCATCATCTGAAGAACTGCTCGACGAAGCGGAGAGCGCTTTGAGGGATGCCGGCATTTTAGTCGATTGAATGAACGAAAAATCCTCAAAAGATAGGGCTTTTGAGGATTTTTTTATGGGCCCTCATGCTCACTCATCATTGGAATTGCTTTCATTTGAGCTTCCATCGCCGGAGTTTTCATCTTCGTTACTTCTCAACTGCCCAATAAGGCTAATGACGGAACCGACCGCCTGAACCCAGCCCCCCATCACTTGGATTAATTCTGCATCAGATTGCTTCTCTTCCAAATAAGGATATTGATATTTTTGCTGTTCCTGCTCCTTATCTTGTTCTTCTTGTTCTTGATCCTTATCTTGGTCTTTTTCTAGAATGCTATTTTTAAGTTCGGCAATTCCACCCATCGCTTGCATCGAATTCCCAATCGCCTGCAACAAATTTCCCGTAGCATTGAAGGCCTGTTCCGGTTCATCCGGATTTTCGTATGCCCCCGCCAAAGCGGTTCCTCCGCCCAACGCTTGGATCAGATTGCCTTTGATGATTAATTCCTGTTTCGTTATTTCATCAAAATCAATGACTAAACCTAAGATAACAGTCGAATTCCCGATCGCCTGTATTATATTCCCGAATTTATCTAGAGACCAGGTTTCTTCCGCGTCGGCCAATAAGGCATTTCCTGTTGCTTGAAGTTCATTTCCAATCAAATCCAAGTTCTTACGAAATTCTTCGTCCAAGACATTGGATGGTGTACCAGCAATAGCTGAAATGACGGTTCCTATCGCTTGGGTCCACGAACCGAAAGTTTCTTTGAATTGATTATCCATCTCTGCTGACCACCACCCTCTCTCTGCATTTTTGATTAAAAAGGCGCATCTACTGAATTGGTTTCCAAAATATGTATTTATTTGTTCCACATGTGGCCTACCGAGATTTACTTATTGTATTTGCTTTTTGCACAATCTGTGTTTGTTTTGCTTCCAGAATCCTGCTGCCTATCTATATATATTTCATAAAATGACAGCCAACCCTTTTAGGAACTTGTACGCAAGCGGCATACAAAAAGCTTAACGAATACCTCACTAAAAAATGCCCCGGGAAAATTTCCGGGGCATCTTCCTATTCATTGGATAAAACTTAGCTGCGTATGTACCATTCATCATTTTGAAAAAAAATCTCACAAATGATGAATTATCGTTGCGGTACACCAGTTTGGACTTTAAAGCATGTATAGCTTCCCATGATCGATACCGTACAACCTAAGGCCTCGAGCTCAGAGATCGCTCCTGGGATCAGGACATCGTCAAGGGACATTTCTATGTCGATGATGAAAAAGTAATTGCCTAATCCAGTTTTCATGGGTCTTGATTCAATCTTGGAAAGGTTAAGTTTCCTCCAGGAAAAAGCGGAAAGCACTTGGTGCAGCTGCCCTGAGTGGTCGGCAGGCAGCTGAATCATCAAGGTCGTTTTCTTATCCCCTTCAACGATCAAATGCCCTTCATAGTCGACTTCACTGTTGGATACGACGATAAACTTGGTGTGATTATGTTCATAATCGTGAATATTTTGTTTGGCAATCGTCAAACCGTACTCCTCTGCAGCCATATCATTTGCAATGGCAGCAATATTGATATCGGGATTCTCCATCACCATCTTAGCAGCGGCTGCTGTGGATGTGACATACTCATATGGAATGCCCCTTAGCTCATTATGTAGAAATTTGCGGCATTGAGCGATGGCATGGGAATGCGAATAAACCATGTCAGGTTTGAAACCAGGGTATGCATGATCCGGATGCACCATATAATGCTGTTGGATTGGAATCGTCACTTCGCCCTTCATCGGCAATGTGACTTCATGAACTAAGTAATCCATCGTTATATTTACCGAACCCTCCAAAGCATTCTCGATCGGCACGAGTGCGTGATTCACTTCCCCGTCCCGAACAGCATCAAGGCAGTCCGGAATCGTGTTCATCGGTATTTTTATATCATTAGGAAATAGTCGCGATACAGCTAAATCCGTGAACGTTGCTTTTGGTCCAAGAAATGCAATTTTTGCTGTCATATTATAAACTCCTTTTCACGGAAAATCTATTGTTTATGTTATGCCATTTTCTGATTTTTTACAATAGTTAATCGTTAATTTCCTCTTACAAATGAAAACAGCCTGAAGACAAACCCGATAATAAATGAGTTTGTATTCAGGCTGCTTTAGGTTTTTAAACGTTGACGTTGATTTCCGCTCCAGGACTCGCTTTCCGCGGGCGGTCCGGTAGCCCGTTGGTCTTTAGGTTACGGTTTCCATGATAAATGCCTTGCTTCTCAACGTTCGCTAAAATTATGAGCCACGCTTTAAAGATACCGACCTGTTTGAACGGATTTACTATTGCATCTTAATGAAGGCTTCCGGATTATTTCGCGGAGCTACTATCGTCCCCAACATAAATCCATTACGGTCTGCACCGCATGAAACGAATAGGCAAACTTTTTTGTTCAGTATCAGTTGGAAAAGGTTCGGGAAACCTTTTATCTACAAACTGACAGCCTGTACATGTGTAATGTACAGGCTGTTATCATGCGCCGTTACCAATGATTTCGACTTTTTCGACGAACTCCATTTTACGCAGTTTAGTGAGCAGTTCATTAATATCCATCGTCATCCCACCCGTATTCAGGGATAAGGTGACATTTGCACGTCCCTGTAAAGGAATCGTTTGGTGGATGGTCATGATGTTGCAACCGGATGAGGCGACGAGCCGTAAAAGCTCCGATAGAGTACCAGAACGATCTTCAAGATAGAAGAACAGTGTAATCAGCTTTTCCTTAACAACTGTATGAAACGGAAAAACCGTGTCACGGTATTTGTAAAAAGCACTCCTGCTTAGGTCCACTCGCTGTACCGCTTCCCAAACTGATTCCGCTTTTCCCCGTTCAATCATTTCTTTTGCATCCAGCGTTTTTTTCATCGCTTCGGGAAGAACATCCTCTCGAACGAGGAAAAATTTCTGATCGGACTTATTCAAACTCCGCACGCCTCCTTTTGCCTGCCATCATGGTCTCCAATCAATCAACAAATTCAAATTCATATTCAAGGATACGGACGATATCGCCATTTGTCGCACCTTTTTGGCGAAGGCCTTCGTCGACTCCGAATGAACGAAGCTGTCTGGCGAAACGACGTATGGACTCTTCACGGGTGAAGTCAGTCATTTTGAATAGACGCTCGATCTTGAATCCTGATACGGCAAAGCTGCCATCGGGTTCGCGTTCAATGTTAAATTCATCCGACTGTGATGTATGTTTATATAGAACCCGGTGGATTCCAGTATTCTCTTCTTCATGTTCAAGAGGGAACTCAGGGGTCTCTTCGATTTTATCAGCGATTGCATAAAGAAGCTCACGGATCCCTTCACGCGTCACGGCAGAAATAGGGAAGACAGGATAGTCTTCTTCCAGCTTTTCTTTGAAAGCAGCTAAGTTATCTTCTGAGTCCGGCATATCCATTTTACTTGCAACAATGATTTGCGGACGTTCAGTCAAGCGCAGGTTATACTCTTCCAATTCTTTATTGATTGTTTGGTAGTCTTCGTATGGATCCCGGCCTTCGAGACCAGACATATCGATTACATGAACGATTACCCTCGTTCTTTCAATATGGCGCAGGAATTGATGTCCAAGTCCCACTCCTTCTGAAGCACCTTCGATCAGACCAGGTAAATCGGCCATGACGAAGCTGCGGTGATCTTCCGTTTCCACCATTCCGAGGTTCGGTACGATCGTTGTAAAATGATATTCGGCAATTTTAGGCCTTGCTGCGGATACGACAGAAAGCAAAGTGGATTTCCCTACACTTGGGAAACCAACCAAACCGACATCAGCCAACAGTTTCAATTCCATGACGATATCGCGTTCTTGGCCGGGTTCGCCATTCTCCGCGATTTCGGGAGCAGGATTGGCAGGCGTGGCAAAACGGGAATTTCCCCGGCCTCCGCGGCCACCTTTGGCGATAACGGCGCGTTGTCCGTGCTCAACTAAATCAGCAATGACTTCCTTCGTTTTATCATCGATGACAACGGTGCCAGGTGGAACCTTGATGACCATATCTTTTGCAGCCGCACCATGCATGTTTTTCGACATGCCATGTTCTCCGCGAGGTGCCTTAAAGTGACGTTGGTAACGGAAATCCATTAATGTACGCAAGCCCTCTTCCACTTCAAATACGACATTGGCCCCATTACCGCCATCTCCGCCAGCTGGTCCGCCTTTAGGTATGAATTTCTCACGACGATAAGCAACTATCCCGTTACCACCGTCTCCGCCTTTTACATAGACTTTCGTTTGATCGACAAACATGCTATCACTTCCTTGTTTTCTGCAAGTCAATTCTTGCTGTATACTTCTCTAAAAGTTAATATCCATCTTAAAAAATATTTCATCCTCATTACATTCAAGAATTTCAATTGATTGCTCGGCCGTTAATGAACTTTCCAAAAACTCGATCACTGGGGATTGATCAATGAACCTGCCTTGCATATGAAATGTACAGTGCATATCGCTCTCTTCTTTTTTACACATAGAAACAGCCAGTATATTTTCAAAAAACGGATCCAGGTTTTTATCCAGAATCTTGAAGAAATCGTTTGTCCAGCGATACATCAGCCCGTCCATCTCGGTTGAGCCTTCAAAAACATCAATGATTTCATATTCGCAATAAAATGATCCATTATTCCAATTCGACGTCAATAGCATCTCGGTGAACTTGGGTAAATTCAAACTGGAAAGTCGTGCTTCATTCTGGGTTTCAACAATGATTTCATCAATGATGCCCTTGACACGATCAATTCTGTTCAACTCCAGATTCCCTTTGATGATTTGAATTTTATTCAGCCAGTCATGCCTGGTTTGACGCAGAGTTTCAATAGTCGTCCAATTTTTATCCATTATTAACACCTTCAATTATGATAAAGAAACTTTTTTCAGCTCTATCATGTTGAATACTTCCATTTGTACAGTATATCAAAAAAACAACAAACAGGAAATGAAGCTCGATTCACATGCCTTCACATGAAAGCCCCCGTCCAAAAAATACAGCCGCACACCCTGAGTTCTTTGGACGATGGTAGAGCCATTTGAACTAAAAAAGAGAATGGGCCTTATTTATGCACCAATTGGAGATATTATAGTAGAATTGGAGTGTCTATTTGGTTTAACCAAATCGGATGGATGAATAATCTAGGATTTACCCCCTGAAAGTTTAAGAAAGCCCGCCTATTGGCGAGCCTTTTGTAAGTCAGAGGTTGTTTCCTTATACTAATGACTAAAGTCTCCTGCAAAATGCTGGTTCGTTCCTATAGTATAAATAAAGGGCCGGACCCCTTCATCACTATATAGCCTACCATTATTAAAAATGACGCGGTATATAGTGTCTTGTAGAAGGAATCAGACCCTTTTGAGTCAGCCTCTGTTCAAAGATGCCAATTATGCTTCTTGTGCAACTGGATATACGCTTACTTTTTTACGGTCACGTCCGAAACGTTCGAATTTAACAACACCGTCTACTTTAGCGTATAGAGTATCGTCTCCACCACGGCCTACGTTCTCACCAGGATAGATTTTTGTTCCGCGTTGACGGTAAAGGATAGAACCACCAGATACGAATTGACCATCTGCACGTTTAGCGCCAAGACGCTTGGAGATTGAGTCACGTCCGTTCTTTGTAGAACCTACTCCTTTTTTCGAAGCGAAGAACTGAAGATCTAATCTTAACATTTGTTCCACCTCCTATTGGTTGAGGATAATTTTCATGTATTTACCATAATCACGTTCGATGGTTTGCAGCGATATGAGCATTCCGTTCAAAAGCAGCTGAACCTTCTCTTCCGATTCCGGCGAAAGATTCCCCGGAATGGCGCAGCGAAGATAGCCGCCTTCTCTCCCTTGCTCAATCTCAGGCTCTACGTCCGTTAAGGACATGATGGCATTGACTGCCCCGAAGGAAACAGCCGATACACCTGCACAAACGATATCAGAACCTTTTTTAGCAAAATTAGCATGTCCGCTTAAGGTGAACGAAGCAATCCGTTCCTGCGGAGCATCAAATACAACTTTGATCATCTAGAATCAGCCCTTACGCGTTGATTGCTTCGATAACAACTTTAGTGTATGGTTGACGATGACCTTGTTTTTTACGATTGTTTTTCTTCGCTTTGTATTTGAAAACAGTGATTTTCTTTTGCTTGCCTTGTTTTTCGACAGTACCTGTTACAGTAGCGCCTTCAACTAGTGGAGCACCGACTTTCACGTCTTCGCCACCTACGAATAAAACTTTGTCAAATGTAACAGTTTCGCCTGCTTCTGCGTTTAATTTTTCAATGTAAACCGCTTCGCCAGCTGCTACTTTAATTTGTTTACCGCCAGTTTCGATAATTGCGTACATACTTGCACCTCCTTAAATGTCTCAGACTCGCCAATCACAGGCGTTTTACCAAAAAGGCAAAAGCTTAAAACCTGATGTTGAGCGGTTGTAGCATGGGTGCTACAAACATAACATTAAAATCCTACCATGAAACAGGAAAGGCTGTCAATATATTTATAACAATTCCCGCCCTTCACTCGAAAGCCCGCCCGATTTCCTGAATGCTTCCGAATCGCTTGATGGAATAGGCATTCGTCAAACCTGGGATAAAAGACAGGAATATCTTTTTAGCGATCAATTCCTCCAATGCCGGCCGATATGATTCCTTTTCACCAAGCAGCACGTCCGCCACCGCTTTACTGACCTCCACCCATACCGCTTCATCATCCGTCTTCCTGTGTTCCAGCAGCTCACGTTCCAACCGGAAGGCCACCGTTTCCGGGCTCTCGATTTTACCGCTTCCACTGCACACAGGGCAAGGCACCGTCGTCATTTCACTTAAAGACGGGGAGGTTCGCTTTCTCGTCATTTGTAAAATGCCCAGTTCCGTAAAACCGATGACCTGGATTCGCTTCTCATCCCTCACCGCTTCCTTTTTGACGATTTCGATGATTTCCTGCTTATGCCGGGACTGGTCCATATTGATGAAATCTATCAGGATGATTCCGCTGATATTCCTCAATCTCAGTTGACGGGCGACCTCTTTCGCCGCAGCCTGATTAACCGCAAACAATGTTGCTTCCTTCTCCACCTTGCCGGTGAACTTACCTGAATTGACATCGATTACGGTGAAAGCTTCCGTTTCTTCAAAAATTAAATATCCGCCATTATCAAGCCAAACGATTTTCTTGGCCATTTTCTCAACTTGCGCTTCCACATTCCATTCGGAAAAAATATTCCTGGTACCCGATACATGGGATATTTCCCACTCCTTACGGTTTTCCTGTATCCACTTTTTCAACTCGCGATAGGCCTCGAAGTCATCGATGGCAAGTTCCCCGGTCGCCGTTCCCGACATTTCGGAAATGATCATATCAAGGTAAGCGTCCCTCTCATGGAGAAGGGACGGGGCCTTTAGGGATGCAGCCTTGACTTCAAGCCCTTTATGGAGCTCCCGCAATCCAGTTAACCTGTCAAGGAAAACCGATTCACTTTCGTTCTCCATCGAGGTGCGGACAATCAATCCCTCATCAGGATTTTTATGCAGCATGGCCGTTTCCCGCCATTGCTTCTGAAGATCGTCGTTTTTGAATTTCTTTGAAACACCAACATAATCTATTCCATGTATGTATACGAGGGACTCCGTTGAAAACTCGATCAGCCCCGTCAATTTAGCTCCTTTTGTTCCCGTTTCATCCCGAGTCACCTGAACTAGCAGCTTTTCTCCCTGACGGACAAATTGACCGATGGATGCTTTCCCATCACTTTTTTTTGTAAGCTGGAAGGAGGGAATCTCGTCACGGTGTAAAAAACCATTCTTCTCTGCACCATAATCAATGAAGACGGCATCCATTCCCGGCAGCACCTTCGTAACCTTCCCAAGATATATATTACCGACCGTACTGCGCTTTTGAGGCGGCATGATTTCAAGTTTACGTAAAACACCATTCTCAAGGACGGCCACTCTTTTTTCGCGTGAAGCTAGGTTCGCGATCATTTTTTTCATCAAAAAAAATCCTCTCCTCAATTTGAAGAAAGGATAACATATTTAATAAGAATATAATAGGTCGCCGATTTTCCCGTTCGTCATTTTCTCCGAAAAATAGGCGTGAAGGATTTCCGTTTCATCCAATGAGCCGCTCTCTTTCCCGTTTTTCATGATGATGACGGGGTGTTTACAGCCGCGTTGAAACAGTTCCAGCACTTTATAAATCGGTTCTTGTGAATCCACCGATATCGGCTTCAGTTTCGCCAAATCATTCGTATGCCCGTAATGGCGCTGCAGAAGAAAGCGGATGAACGCGTAATACCTCTGCCGCCATTCCATGACGAGTGAGAGACTTATGAAAAAGATGATGAGCCAGATGTTCAAATTGAGCGGATCCAGTATGATCCAGGTCAAAAAAGCCAGGACAGCGAATACTGCAGAAAAGTGAAGGGTATACTTCTGCGCTTCCAAAAAGGTGCAGTATAGGGAAATACCGATGAATAGCAAGCGTCCCCCGTCCAAGGGCCAAATTGGCAGCAGATTAAAAATCAGCAGCATAAGGTTCATATACAAAAATGGCTGGTACAGCTCATATGGGATAATGGTAAAGAAATAGAGCATAAAAGCTACGCCAATGAGCCAAACATGTTGAAGCGGACCGGCAAGCACCACCGTCAAATCCTCCTTCAAACTCTTGTTTCCATATTCCTCAGTCTCGACAGCCCCGCCAAAAGGAAGAAGCTGGATTGACTTTATCCGCCATTTGAAGTGCTGCGCACAGACGGCATGCCCCATCTCATGTATGAAGACGATAAGCAACAGCATCATCACTTCAACGAAATGGGCTGTGAGGATGGCAATGCCAATGACAAACCACAGTGTCGGGTGCACCCTGATTTTAAACAGTAACTTCCCATATTCACTCAAAGGAAATCACCTTTTTAGGATCGACGAAAGCATCATTTTCTTTTATCGCTAAATAAAATCTGCCCTTGGATCCATCTTCACTTAGTGTAACCTGTCCGACTTCATTGCCCTTTTTAACGAACTCATACAATTTCACATCAATATCTTTCAGCTGCCCATACCAAGATTCAGTTTTATTGGCATGCTGAATGACGACCGTCTTTCCGATCCCCTCCTTTTCACCGGCAAAAATGACTACCCCTTCATTAACGGCCTCGACCTTTGAGCCTTTGCTCGTTTCCAATATGATTCCCTCACCGTTCGTCTCGAAGTTTTGGGTAATCTTCGCAGAAGCTGGCATTGCATATTCTTCATTCGAATCAACAGTTTCCGTATTGGCTTCATTCGGTAAAAAAGCGATTGGTTTACCAAACGCACTTTCGTACCAATTGGAGATTGAAGCGAACTGAAATTCCTTGTTCATGTTCTCCATGACAAAACTCCTGGCAGGGTCAAGCCGCACAGAAGGGTGTTTGAACATCACCGCGACAATCAGGAACAGGCATACACTGGCAAGAATTTTAAAGAAAAAATATTCTTTCTTGAAGAGCGGATGGTCTTTTTCGGAATACCCGTTATATGAATCAATCCCATATGGTTCCTCATTGTTGATCTCCGTCCAACTACTGCTTCCTGCCGGCTTATCATTAAACTTGCGTCTCTTGGCGATACGATTGCGGATATCTTTCCTGCGATCATCCATTCCAGACTTCCCCCCCTGCTCATGTCAAAGCGCTATATTACAACGTATGAGCAACTTGTCCAGACTATGACGGAGAAAAGATATTCTTTCTGCACATCCTGTAAAATTTTTTCCAATGAAAAATCATCCGGAAACCAATGAATTTCCAAGGTGATTTCTGTATCGATTCAGAAAATCTAATAATTGAGATTGATATTGTTCCCCGAAATTTGTTATAATAAAGTGGTTTTAACATTATTGAGGGGGAACATTTTTTTATGTCAATCGAAATAGGCAGCAAAGTACAAGGTAAAGTAACAGGTATCACTAATTTTGGAGCATTCGTAGAATTACCAGGAGGCTCAACAGGTCTTGTGCATATCAGTGAGGTAGCAGATAGCTATGTAAAAGACGTAAATGACCATCTTAAAGTAGGCGACCAAATTGAAGTAAAAGTGATTAGTGAGAAAGACGGAAAAACTGCCTTGTCCATCAAAAAGGCTATAGATAGACCCGAAGGGCAAACCTCTTCTTATACCAAACGCCCACCACGCCAAGGGGATAGCCGTTCTAAAGATTTTCGTTCAAAAGGTAATTTCCAACCAAAGGAAAATTTCGAAGATAAAATGGTGCGCTTTTTAAAGACTAGCGAAGAAAATTTATCGACTCTTAAACGCAGCACTGAATCAAAACGCGGCGGAAGAGGCGGAAGACGCGGATAACCCGCTGCATTTTAGCATATAGAACAGGCAAGCCGGGATACGGCTTGCCTTTTTTATTTTCATGAAGTTCCGTGCAAAAAAAAAGCGAGGGCAAATGCTCCCCGCTTCTTGACAAAAAGAATATAGATTTACCGCACGCTAAAGAATTTTTTCAACTTGGACATGAAGCCCTTTGGTTCGCTGCCAATTGGAGTCAAGGGCACAGATTCACCAAGGATCCTTCTGGCAATGTTCCGATAGGCAAGCGAGACTCTATTGTCCGGATTATAGGCAATGGGTTCCTTTTTATTAGCTGCCACGATGACCTGGTCATCATCAGGAATGACACCGATCAAATCAATCTTAAGAAAATCGGCAACTCCATCGATATCCATTTCTTCATCCTCATGAAGCAAATGGCCGCGTATCCGGTTGATGATCAATTGAGGCGGTTCAATATGCTCTTCTTTTTCAAGCAGGCCAATAATACGGTCAGCATCCCTTACAGCCGGTCTCTCTGCCGTCGTAACGATAATTGCCTTGTCTGCCCCAGCTATGGCATTCCTGAAACCCTGTTCGATGCCTGCAGGGCAATCAATGATGACATAATCATAGTCAGGCTTCATATCGCTTATGAGTTTCCTCATCTGCTCTTCATTCACCACTGTTTTATCACTATTTTGCGGAGCAGGAAGCAAATAAAGCAAATCCTCGAAATGTTTATCCTTAATGAGCGCCTGGTGTATCTTGCAGCGCCCTTCGACCACATCGACCAAATCATAGATGATGCGATTCTCCAATCCCATGATCACATCCAAATTCCGAAGACCAATATCCGTATCAATCAAGCAAACCTTCTTGCCTAGAAGAGCTAAAGATGTTCCTAAATTGGCGGAGGTGGTCGTTTTCCCGACACCACCCTTACCGGATGTTATAACTATTGCCTCTCCCACGATTAGAGACCCCCTTCTAATCTATTTAAATTAGGTCTATATTTCTTTAAAACTTGCAGTTTTTCTATAATGATATTTTCTTCTTCATCCATGAAGGCACATTCCAAGTCATGTCCCCATTTTGTATATTGATCAGGAGATAGATTCACTTGTCCGGCAATGCGCAGCTGGGCAGGCTTCATGACAGAGGCAGCTATGATGGCCTCATTATTCCCTTTATATCCGGCATGGGCTATTCCCTTTAGCTGTCCCATGATATATATGTTGCCACCCGCACGAACCGTTCCGTCGGGATTGACATCCCCAATTAACAGTAAGTCACCGGGAACTTCAAAAACCTGTCCCGACCTTATCACCTTGGTCACGGTAGTCACTTGGTTTTCATCTTTCCATCGTTTCGCTTCATCCTTCGTCAGGACATTCGAAATTATCTCATCCACGAAAAGCTTCTTCTTTTTATGGATGACCTCTTTAATCTTTTCTTCTTGTTGTTCATCAAGATAGCGGTTCCCTGTATGTACTTTTACGGAAATGGACGGGTCATTTTCTTGAAACTGATAGTTTGCCGAAAGCTTCACTTCTAACTCTTTCAATAATTCGGAAAATGAGCAAGAATCATCGAGATGAAGCATAAACCCGTCTTTTGTTCCCTTAATCATGACATTTTGCTGAATTCTTTTATTCATGACGTTTGTTTCACCTCAATGAAATATAATTCGACATAGGAAAACAAATTTCCTTTTTCTACGTACACGGAAAAGAGAAAATACATTTCCCACCTGCTTCTTAAGACACAGGAACGTTATTCCGTTTCTCCTTGCAAATCAAGCTTTTCAATGATTCTCTTTAAAGGATAGCAGCTGATGATAATGAATGCGAGATTCAATAATAATGTCGGAATCAATCTCCGTTCCGCAAATTCACCAAATCCCATATCTGCAAACGATAGGATGATATTCATCTGAAAGATGACAATCTCTAAAACTGCCGTGAATAATAGTGCCGTAAGGCAGGCAATCAAAATATTATTTTGCAGGATTTTCATGCTTTTCGATATCAGATAGGCAAGAAAAGGCAGCAGGAACATGTAAATTCCAAGGATTTCCGTATATACGACATCATAAGTCAACCCTAGAATCGCCCCATAAAGCATACCCATTTTCCTGGACCCGTACATGGTCAGGAAAAAAACGAATATCATCATGAAATGGGGCACGAGGATTTTATCGGCCCCGAATGCATCCCCAGCGAACATCTGGGCGAAGATGCTTTCAAAAACAAAAAAAACCAAGGCTATGAAAGAAAGGATGAAATATCTCACTCAGCTTCATCCTCCCCTTCACTTTCTTTCGGTACACCGTCCACTTCACGCTGAACGACCATTACATTATTAATATCATAAAAATCCGTCGAAGGTTCGATATATGCAGTCTGGTTCAATCCATATTGATCCACTTTGACATCGACAACTTTCCCGATCAGCAGACCTTTCGGAAAGATTCCTCCATAACCGGATGTGATGACCAATGAATTTTTCTTGATCTTTTTATCATATGGAATCCGCTTCATCAGCAAAAGGTTCTTCTTATCATCGAACCCTTCAATCAAGCCATATGCTTTATCATCACCTTGAACGATGGCTGAGACACGGTTGGCTTTATCGATCGAACTTAAAAGTTGAACCGAGGCCGTGAAATCCGTCGCTGATTTCACCTTACCGACTAACCCATTGGACGTGATGACCGCCATGTTTTTTTCTACCCCATTACGCTTCCCTTTATTGATCGTCAGCATTTCATGCCAGCGGTCGGGATTACGTCCGATGACAGTCGCCTGAGTGGGCGAATACTTCCGCAGGTCATCTTCTTTTTTGAGGTTGTCGCGAAGTTCTTCATTTTCTTCCTTTAAATCTTGGACTTGGGTTTTCAATAATACATATTCATCCAAGCGGGCTTTCAATTTTTTGTTTTCATCGTATGTATGTTGAAGGTCTTTTAAGCCCCCTACAAAACCTGTTATACCCGATACTGGCTTATTAAACACATTTCCGACCCAGCCTGTCGTATCTTTCAGGAATTGCTCCGGCCAGGTCAACTCTTCTCTCTCCCTTAATGAAAAACCGATCAATGCCACGAGAACGATAATACTAACGAGCAAGAGAAGGAGCTTTTTATTAAAAAACTGTGGCATGGTGATTACACCTCTATCTAAAATTTACTCTATGGTTTTTAAAATTACACTATGGATTTAATGAAACAGCAAAACATAAGAAAACCGGCTCAAAATTGCACCTTTTGTTGAGCCGGCCCTATTTGAGAAGTGATGCTTATCGCGAATCTCTTGATTTAGTCTTGAATAAATGAATGTGGTCCAGCGCTTTTCCCGTTCCGATCGCAACACAATCCAGCGGATTTTCAGCGATGATCACCGGCATTTGCGTTTCTTCACTGATGACTTTATCCAAATTGCGCAGCAAAGCACCCCCGCCTGTCAGTACAATGCCCCTGTCCATGATGTCAGCGGCTAATTCAGGTGGTGTTTTCTCTAAAGTGTTTTTCACGGAATCCACAATTGCAGAAACGGTGTCGCTTAATGCTTTGGATATTTCCTCAGCTGTAATTTCGATCGTTTTCGGTAATCCAGTCAATAGGTCACGGCCGCGAATTTCCATGTTTTCGACGCCTTCCGTGTCTCCAGCAGAACCAATTTCCATTTTGATCGCTTCAGCAGTACGCTCACCGATCATCAAATTGTAGTTCTTACGGATGTATACGATAATGGCATCATCCATTTCGTCACCGGCAATACGGATCGATTGGCTTGTAACGATTCCGCCAAGGGAAATGATGGCCACTTCCGTCGTTCCTCCGCCGATATCAACGACCATGCTGCCTGTAGGCTCCCAAACGGGAAGATCCGCACCGATCGCTGCTGCAAACGGTTCTTCGATAGGATATGCGTCACGGGCTCCAGCTTGTCTTGCTGCATCGATGACTGCACGCTGCTCGACTGCCGTAATTCCAGAAGGCACACAAATCATGACATATGGCTTGTTGCCGAATACGCCCTTCTTTTGAGCTTCCTTCATATAGTACTTCATCATGGTAGCCGTCGTTTCATAATCGGCAATTACTCCGTCCTTCATCGGGCGCAGGGCAACCACGTTACCAGGAGTACGGCCGATCATGTTTTTCGCATCGTTTCCGACTGCAACGATTTGCTTTGTATCTGTTTGCACCGCTACAACCGATGGTTCACGTACTGCGATGCCTTTTCCCTTCACATATACAAGCGTATTCGCCGTTCCTAAATCAATCCCTATATCTCTTGCTCCAATTCCAAACATTATGGTATCTCCCTTTCGTAAACAAAAATGCCTTTTTATAAGTTCAAATAATAATTTGTCGTTTTTTGACAATAAGAGTTTTGAAAAAGTTTCCTCTTTTAAAAATCATAAACAATATTATATCGTATCGTCAAAAATTTTGATAGTGTCATAAATAACCTTTTTCCTTCAAGCTAACATATTTATGTTCCCCGATGATGATATGGTCCAATACTTCAATCCCGATTATTTTACCACATTCGACTAACCTTTTCGTCACTTCAATATCTTCTCTGCTGGGAGAGGGGTCTCCGGAGGGGTGGTTATGAAGACAAATGATAGAGGCAGCTGACCTTTTGAAAGCCTCTTTAAAGACCTCGCGCGGATGCACGATCGAGGCATTGAGGCTCCCGATGAATACCGTAGTTTTTTGTAGCACTTGATTTTTCGTATTTAAATAGAGACAGACGAAATGTTCCTGTGATAAAAACCGCATTTCCTCCATGCAATAATTAGCTCCATCTTCAGGAGATCGAATCACATAACGGTCTTGGTCATTCAAATTGTTAATTCTCCTGCCAAGTTCGACGGAGGCCAGGATTAGTATCGCTTTTGCTTCACCAATCCCTTTAATCACGGTCAGTTCTTCCACTGAGGCTTCTTTTAACAGGCGCAGGCCCTTGAAGGAATTGATGAGTCTGCCGGATAGTTGCAGGACTGATTCTTCCCTTGATCCTGTCCTCAATAGCAAAGCAAGCAATTCCTGATTGGAAAGACTTTGTGGCCCGTCCTGTAGAAACCTTTCGCGCGGCCTCTCTTCTTTCGGGTAATCCCGTATTAACATTTTTTCGCTCAAAAGATCAACCCTTCCTTAGAAAAGGGAAGATGCCAGAGGAAATCAGATTATCCTAACTCTTCCTGCATCGCTTTAAGTTCCCGGGCCAGCCTTGAGACCGGAAGCCCGACGACTGAGAAATAGTCCCCTTTGATTTGTTTGACAAGAAGAGATCCGTATCCTTGAATCCCATAGCCGCCAGCTTTGTCAAAAGGTTCCCCGCTATCCAGATATCGTTCGATTTCAGCTTCTGGCAGCTCCCAAAATGTCACTTCCGTTTTTTCTGCGAATACTCTGCGATGCTTGCCGAACAGGATGACGACACCTGTGTATACTTCATGTGTCCGTCCTGATAACATTTCCAGCATTCTTTTTCCGTCGGCCCTGCTTACCGGCTTACCCAAGATCTCACCATCAAGGACTACAACGGTATCCGAGCCGATTACCCAGCTATCCTGAAATTTTGCTGCGATGGCTTCCGCTTTACGGGATGCCAGTTCTTTCACCGCTGCATCAGGACACATGTTTTCATCAATACTTTCATCAACATTGGAATTCATGCTTTCAAAGGGGATTTGAAGAAATTGCAGAAGTTCTTTACGACGTGGTGATGAAGAAGCTAAAATCAATGGCTGCATAATATAAAAGTCACCTTTCTTTACATAGGGAGATACATATCTATCCTATCAAATAATGGTGCAATCCACAATTATTGTTTACTAGGAATCGACAAATGCCTGTAAGTATTTCCCGGAAAATAAAAAAGGTGTCACAGATGGTTTCGTATTGGGAGGCTTGTCCCATTAGGCAGCCCCCCCTTTTTTCTTTACTTTTGGTAATTCAATAAAAAATTCAGAAGACTTTCTTGAGCCTGGAATAGCTTTTCTTCATTTTTGGAAGTCTCATATTCATCAATCGACTTTG
The DNA here is from genome assembly GCF_001054655.1 of Bacillus sp. 220_BSPC. NCBI lineage: Bacteria > Bacillati > Bacillota > Bacilli > Caryophanales > Bacillaceae > Bacillus > Bacillus sp. 220_BSPC. The sequence goes on along the minus strand of NZ_JVPL01000301.1, from coordinate 43,827 downwards.
CTGCAGCAGTCAGGTCATCGTTCATCTTTGAAAACGCCGGCGATAATTTCCCCGCCTTCAGTTCATCCATGTTTTTTTTCAGGGTTTCCCCGTTTACCGTCCCTGCCTTTCCGCGAAGCTTTGTTGCGGATGTTTCTGCCAACGAAGCATATACTGCTTTCATCTTGTCGAGGGTTTTTTCATCTTCTTGGCTTGTCCCGGCCGCTTCAAAATTGATTTCCTTCCAATATACATCCACATCATATGACTTTAAGAACAAGGCCAGTTCTTTACTTGCAGCTAGACTCTCTGCCGATCCCAGAAATAGATAATAGCTTTCTTCCAATTTGAAGATTTCAGCAGGAACCTGCTTTTCAATGATTTTCTTTTGAATTTGCCTTGCCGCATCCTCGCTGCTGAATACTCCTCCCTGTACAAGGAATGTCTTCAGCTGGTTTCCCGGTTCAGTCACTGCCGCTTTTTTATCTTCAACGGTGGCTTCAGTTGGAATCGGGGTCTCGACCGAAGATACTTCGGCTTTTTCCTTTGTAATCGTTTTAACGGCGATCAAGCCAAGAATCGACCCAAAAAACACAGCACAAATGACTGCGATCATGAATGTCTTGATCGGTCTTTTATCCGAGCTTTTCAGTGACCCGGTACCAAAACCGATGAGCTTCGGCATTTTCTTCTTTGGCGGTGTGGGTACCAATACAATCTTGCTTTCATTTGAATCCTCAGGGAGTATCCATTCGAAACTCTCATCAGTTTGTTCCTGTTCCTGCTCCTTACTCGCCGCCTCTTGACTTTCAATTTTTTTATCGGCAAATACTTTTTCTTCCCCATTTATTTTAATCGTTACACCCTTGCTTTGTTCCGGCTTGCCCAATTTTTTTCCTCCCCTCCAGATCATTTTTTTCATCCTAACATAGAGGTAAAAAAAAATAACAAGACTTTTGTCGTCTTGTCATTAATAGGTTTCGTCAAATTTCCCTATTCATATATGGGTAACAAAAAAGGAATTCCAGGTACTGGTACTATTGCTTCATGAAACCATTCCATATCACCTCTCACCAATTACATACATCCCTCTATCATTTCATAATCTCTTGCCTCCAAATGGGGATGGTTCCCTACTGAGCCATTATTCAGGTGATTTTTGACAAATTCCTCTTGGATCAGGATGGTCCTTTAAGCTCATCTTAAAAATGTTACATACCAATGTAATAGCGAATCGCCCCAAAAATAAGCAGTCAATGTCCCAAAAACGATATACGGTCCGAAAGGAATAAGGGTTTTCTTTTTTAAGATTCCGGTCAGCAACCCGATGATGCCAAGCAATGCCCCATAAAAGCACGCAAAAAGCAAAGATAACAGCACCATCTTCATTCCCAATACGAAGCCAATCACTGCAAACAGCTTGATATCACCGCCACCCATGCCACCCTTACTCACGACCGCGATTGATGACAGCAGGCTAAAACCAACCGCTGCCCCGACAATTGAATCCCACCAGGGCGTCAGTGGAAATGAGACTCTTAAAACAATAAAAATCACTATAAAGAAAAGCAGTATTTTATCGGGTATGAGCATATAGGCGACATCAGTCACGAAGATGATCATAAATAATGAAATCAATATCCAGCCAACCAACAGTTCGCCCGACCAGCCAAGGAATATCGGAGCAGAGGCAAACAAAACGCCGGTCAGCATTTCCACGGCCGGATAAAGGGGGGATATCCTTGCTTTACAGCCCCGGCATTCACCGACTTGCAACATATAAGAAATAACCGGTATCAACTCGAAGAATGTCAATGTACGCCCGCAAGAAGGGCAGGCGGAGCGACGATTCGCGAATGAATGACCAGCTGGAACACTTAAACCGACAACGTTAAAGAATGAGCCTAAAATCAAGCCCAATACGAAGAGATAGATATGGATAGCCATCATTTATACAAAGTGCATGAGGATTCGATTGCCTTTGTTTGAAACCCTGATATAAAAGTCCCTTCCGCTATGTAATTAACCATTGGGTTCTTCATGCTCATCCCTCCCGTCATTTTATTAAGCAGATCCTACTATTCAACATATATATGGAATGCAATATATAAACATATTTTAACAAATAAACTGGGTGATTTGTCATCAATCACTCTATTGGAGTTTTTTCTTTTCAAGAGACTCTGTTAACAAGAGAAAAGGACCTTTGAATACATATCTTTCACCAAATCATAAATGAAAGTGAAGTCAATGACTGCCTCAATTTACGAAAACAATAAAGACTTTTGGCAAAAGGGTTCTATATAAAAGTTAAACAAAGTTGATTGGAGTGGGTGTTGGGAGACTCCTGCGGGAAAAGCGAGTCCAGAGGAGACCCCGCAGGCGCAAACGCGCCGAGGGCGGACCGCCCGCGGAAAGCGAGTGCCCTACGTTCCAATCAACGTTTAAATTGCACAACTCCCCTAAAAAACTGCAGGCAAACTCGCTTTACTTTGGTTTCCATGATAAAATGCCTCATTACGGCAATGCACATTATTTAGGCATCTTCTCTGATCAGGAACTCCCTCACAAGTGAAAGGAAATGAAGGGACCCAGTAATGACAAGAATCTCTTTATCCCCCGTTTTCCTTCTGCCTTCCGTTATCGCCGCCTGCCAATCCTTGTTTATACTTTTATTTGGATGACTGCATTTTTCATAAAGCGTTTTCGCATCCGCCGCCCGTTCGTGGTCGAATTCGGTAATGATGATTTCCATCGCCCCCGTTTCCAGTCCATGAAGCATCTCGGAATAGTTTTTATCTTTAAATGAACTGAATACGAATCGGTACTTATAGCCGGGGTAATGCACTTTTAGCGTTTCCTTCAGTACGTCGATTCCAGCAGGATTATGTGCACCATCAATGATCACCAATGGCCCATCCGATATTTTTTCAAAGCGTCCATCCCATTTTGCTGCCCCTATTCCTTCAAGGATGCTTTTTTCATCGATATTTTCCATTCCTACTGTGACAGCAGCAATGGCCAGTGCCGCATTCTCCATTTGATGACGGCCCAGCATCTGCATTTCCACATTTTCGATTGACCTGTCGGCAAGCGAAAATGAGAAACTTTGCCCACGTTCACTTCGCTTCATATTGCTAACACGAAATTCTTTACCCAATTGGTAATAAGGTACGCCTATAGCTGACGCTTTTTCTTCAATTACTTTTGCTGGTTCCCCGGCTGTGACTCCGCTGATGACCGGCGCCCCGCTTTTTATGATGCCTGCCTTCTCAAAAGCAATTTCCCCAAGTGTGTTACCCAGGATGTTCGTATGTTCCAAAGAGATCGAGGTAATGATCGAAAGAAACGGCTGGATGACATTCGTTGTATCAAGCCTGCCTCCTAAACCGGTTTCCATCAAAACCAAATCGACTTCCTTTTTGCTAAAATAAGAGAATGCCATGGCAGTCAAAATTTCGAACTGAGTGGGACCATTCCCCTTGCTGTCCATCTCATGGATGATCGGCCAAAGCTTCCGGAAAACATCGATGAATTCCTGATCACTGATTTCATCCTCATTTACCTTCAGCTGTTCATTCATCCGTATTAAATAAGGAGAAGTGAAGGAAGCGACCCGAATTCCTTGTGCAAGCAGAATTTCTTTAATATATTGCAGTGTCGATCCTTTCCCGTTGGACCCTGCAATGTGAATATACTTTAGCTCCTTGTGCGGGTCGCCTAATTCAGTTAACAAAGTTTCCATCCGTGACAGGCCAAAATTCATGCCCAATCGAATTTGGCGCCGTTCAAAAAATTGATTGATTTCTTTCATGGTTGTAACCATTATCGTGGAGCCTCCTCTTTCTTTATACCGCTCTTATGCGTTAAGATTATTTTATCAATATATGAACGATTAACCTAGATGAAAGGTAGTGTTTCACCATGAAACCTTCAGATTTCCACTGTTGGATTGTCGTCAACGGCTATTTACAGCATGATAAGTTTTCCAGTTTAGCTTTGTTCATTAAAGAGGCGGCTGAAAGGAAAGATATCATGGCAACCCTTATCCGCAATTCAGATCTCATGCCCATAATCGAAAAAGGAGTGCCGCTGCTTAAAGGAACCTTTGATAAGCTGCCGGATTTTGTTCTGTTCATGGATAAAGACATTCATTTGGCGCGCCATTTGGAATTGCTCGGCATCCCCGTATATAACAGCAGTGCAGCAATCGATATTTGCGACAGTAAAGCAAAAACACATCAAGCCTTAACAGGGCATGGGATACCGATGCCGAAAACCATATTTCCCCCTTTTACGTACGAAGGGATTGAAAGGGTCAATATGGATGCTTTTATCCAAATCGGCAATGAACTCGGGTATCCTCTTATCGTTAAGGAAGCATACGGTTCTTTTGGGGAACAAGTATATTTAATCCAAACAGAGGATGAGTTACTGAAGACGATCCGTGATCTTGGCCACAAACCATTTATCATCCAGGAATTCATCGAGCACAGTAAAGGTCGGGATATTCGCGTGAATGTCGTGGGCAATCAAGTCATAGCAGCGATGCAACGTCATTCCGAGCAGGACTTCCGAGCTAATATGACTGCCGGGGGGCAGGCTGCACCATATATCCCCACCCGTGAAGAAGCACAACTTGCCATTCGATGTGCGCAAATTCTGGGTGCCGACTTCGCTGGCGTCGATTTGCTGTTTGGTGAAGAAGGTCCGCTTTTGTGCGAAGTGAATTCAAATTCGCATTTATTGAACATTTATGAATGTACAGGCATCAACATCGCCGATAGCATGTTCGATTATATCTTGAAAGAATTAGGAAAAGGAAGTGCATCTGATGAAAAAACAAGCAGGCTGGTTGATTTATAACCGTGAGGATGCCTTGAAAAATAAAGGATACATAGATTGGATGCTTGATGAAGCCAGTAAGCTTGATCTTGATTTACAGTTTCACTTTCGGGAAGACCTTAGGATCGGTCATCGTTTCAACAAGTTATATGTTGAACATGAGATGCAGCCAATTTCATTGCCGGACTTTGCCATCGTCCGGACCATCGATCCTTTTTTTACAAAGCAACTTGAGCAATTGGGGATTGCTTGCTTTAACTCCGCCTTCGTATCGGAAATCGCGAATGACAAAGCAAAGACGCATCAATATTTGTCCTCGCTGGGGATTCCAATGGTCGATACCGTTTATTGTAACGGAAGGCCGAGTGCCAATGACATGGAGCTCCCTTTCATTGCTAAAGAAACTAGCGGCCGCGGCGGGAAACAAGTATTTCTAATCGAGCATGCCGATGATCTTGCCCAACTGAATGATGGGAATTGGATAGTCCAAAAACCTGGCTTATTCGGTAGGGATATCCGCGTTTTTGTGGTTGGTAATAAAGTGAAGGCTGCTGTACTCAGGGAATCCGCTTCCAGTTTCAAGGCAAATTATACGCTGGGCGGATCGGCTTCGCTATATGAGCTGACTGCATCTGAATTAGCCCTTGTTGAAAGAGTAATGAGGTCATTTGATTTCGGCCTGGTCGGTATCGATTTCATTTTTGCTGAAGATGGCAGCCTCATGCTGAACGAAATTGAGGATGTCGTCGGGAGCCGGACACTAAGTGCACTAAGTGATATGAATATCGTATGGGAGTACCTTACATTCATAAAAGAAAGCATATCCTCTTCTTAAATAGCCTTTAAACAGAAAAAGGATGAACCGGCTTCAAGCTGGTTCATCCTTTTGTTTTACAGTTGTTTCAGTTCGCTGATCCTGTGGATTACAGAGTCGCGTTTTTCGCTATAGTCTTTTTCCTTGGCACGTTCTTCTTCGATGACGCTTGCCGGCGCCTTTTTAACGAAGCCCTCGTTGCCCAATTTTTTCTGTACACGCTCAACTTCTTTATTAAGTTTGTCGAGTTCTTTTTCAAGACGTTTCACTTCTTCGTCAATATTGATCAGTCCTGTAAGCGGAAGGATTAGTTCTACACCAGTTACGACAGCTGTCATGGCTTGAGCAGGCTCTTCGACTTCGATTCCGATCGTCAATTGTTCAGGATTACAGAAACGCTCGATATAGCTGCTGTTTTTCTGTAATGTCGCTAAGATGGCCTCATCTTTCGCTTTTAAAATCAAATTGATTTTTTTGCTTAGCGGTGTGTTCACCTCAGCACGGATATTACGGACGGAGCGGATGATTTCAACAAGCAGCTTCATTTCCTCGGCTGCAGCTGTATCTGTCAACTCTTCATTCACTTCCGGCCAAGCGGCAACAGTGATGGACTCACCTTGATGCGGTAGGTTCTGCCAGATTTCTTCGGTAATGAACGGCATGAACGGGTGTAACAATCTCATTGTGTTATCCAGTACATACGCCAAGATCGAGCGCGTCGTTTTCTTAGCCGCTTCGTCTTCTCCATATAGCGGAAGCTTCGCCATTTCAATATACCAGTCACAGAAGTCATCCCAAATGAAGTTGTATAGCACACGGCCCACTTCACCAAACTCATAACGGTCCGCAAGTCTGGTTACGTTGGAAATCGTTTCATTCAAACGCGTCAAGATCCACTTATCGGCCACAGACTTCTCACCGCTTAAATCGATTTCGTCATACGTCATGCCATTCATGTTCATCAAAGCAAAACGGGATGCGTTCCAAATCTTATTGGAGAAATTCCAAACTGCTTCGACTTTTTCCGTACTATAACGGAGGTCCTGGCCTGGCGAGCTGCCCGTAGATAAGAAGTAACGCAGGGAATCGGCACCGTATTGATCGATGACATCCATCGGATCGACACCATTGCCAAGCGATTTACTCATCTTGCGCCCCTGTTCGTCACGAACCAGACCGTGGATCAGCACATCTTCAAATGGTCGTTCACCTGTGAACTCAAGAGCTTGGAAAATCATCCGCGATACCCAGAAGAAAATGATATCATAGCCTGTCACAAGTGCCCCGGTTGGATAGTAACGTTGGAAATCGACACTGTCCTTGTCAGGCCAGCCCATAGTCGAGAACGGCCATAATGCCGAGCTGAACCATGTATCAAGCACATCTGTATCTTGTTCCCAGTTTTCAGTGTCCGCAGGCTCTTCATGACCTACATACACTTCACCTGTTTCTTTATGGTACCAGGCGGGAATGCGGTGACCCCACCAAAGCTGACGGGAAATGCACCAGTCGCGGATATTTTCCATCCAATGCAGGTACGTTTTCTCGAAACGGTCCGGTACGAAATGAACTTTTTCCTCATCGGTTCCTTTTTGAAGCTCAACGGATGCATCAGCCAGCGGCTGCATCTTAACGAACCATTGCGTCGAAAGATATGGTTCAACAACAGCACCGCTTCTCTCTGAATGGCCTACTGAGTGAAGGTGATCTTCGATTTTGAAGAGTACTCCTTCTTCCTGAAGGTCCTTGACGATTTGCTTACGGCATTCAAAACGGTCCATGCCTTCATATTTACCGGCCTTTTCATTCATCGAGCCATCTTCATGCATGACAAGGATGCGCTCCAAATCGTGACGGTTCCCGATTTCGAAGTCATTCGGGTCATGAGCAGGAGTAATTTTGACCGCGCCTGAACCGAATTCCATATCGACATAATCATCACCGACAATCGGGATTTCCCGGCCTGTAATTGGCAAGCGGACCTTTTTGCCGATCAAGTGTTTATAACGGTCATCTTCAGGGTGTACAGCAACAGCAGTATCGCCAAGCATCGTTTCTGGACGGGTGGTGGCAATTTCAATTTCACCCGATCCGTCAACCAATGGATATTTCATATGGTAAAATGCGCCCTGCACATCTTTGTAAATAACCTCGATATCGGATAACGCCGTTTTCGTTGATGGATCCCAGTTGATGATGTATTCGCCGCGATAAATCAAGCCCTTGTTATAAAGCGAAACGAACACTTCGCGAACTGCTTTTGAAAGCCCTTCATCCAGAGTGAAACGTTCACGTGTATAATCAAGTCCAAGACCTAGCTTTGACCATTGTTCACGGATATGGCTCGCATATTCCTCTTTCCATTTCCATGTCTCTTCCACGAATTTTTCACGCCCAAGGTCATAACGGCTCACGCCATCCGCACGAAGTTTCTGTTCTACTTTCGCTTGAGTGGCGATACCGGCATGGTCCATGCCTGGTAACCATAAAACATCATAGCCCTGCATCCTTTTCATGCGTGTCAATATATCTTGAAGTGTCGTATCCCAAGCGTGGCCAAGATGCAGCTTACCTGTAACGTTAGGCGGCGGGATGACAATCGTATATGGTTCTTTTTTATCGTCACCCGTCGTTTCGAAAAACTTTCCATCAAGCCACCATTTGTAGCGGCCTTTCTCTATCGTCTGCGGATCATATTTAGTCGGCATTGAAATTTGGTTCTCTTCCATATCATTTCCTCCTTTTGGGCATAAAAAAAACTTCCATCATCACAAAAGGACGAAGGAAGTTGTTCGCGGTGCCACCTTTTTTCCGAAAAAGAAAAAAATCCCTTTCGGCTCTCAAATCGGATAACGGCTCTTCACCGGCCTTCGCTACTAAGAAGTTCACGAAGACTGCTCGCGGACGACTTCGGATGCTGCTGCCTGGAAACCTCGCACCAATTTGGTTTCCTCTCTGAAAAGTGCATTTCATCTTACTATTTCCGGTCTTTGCATTGATTTATATTCATATGTAAAAACATTGAATGCATATAGTATATAGTACAAAAAACATGGGGCTCCAGTCAATCATCTTTTCGCTTACTTTCTCAGGAATCATCCCATTTGATGCATTCATGTTCATTTTCTTTATTTTATCCTCCAGGAACAGTGAACGTGACGGCTGTTTCACCTTTTTCACTGCCCACCCATAGAATATAAGAAGTCCTAAAAAGGAAGGTAATATTATGAAGCGAAGATATACTCCCTATACTTTACCGCCTTGGGTGAAAAAATTCCGCGGTGTCTGCCAGCAGTTCATCGTCCCCTTTATCGTATTCCAAGGATTACGTACGCTGATTTTCCCGACTTTCTTCGATATGCTCCTGCTTATCGCGTTTATTTTCCTGGCCATGTCTTTGTATTTCGAATGGATTTAATTATTCCCTTACAGCAAAAAAATATACATGACTGGAGATGATCCAATCATGTATATTTAGCTTGGGGGTGATTGTTCTTCTTTGGCAGCCTCGGCAGCGGCCTTTTTCTTCTGTTCGATTTCTTCGATTCTCATCACCATATATTCAATATTTTTCAATAGCCAAAATTGCCGTTGCAGTTGCGTGACATTATCAAGCTCTGAACGATGGCCCCTGCCATCGGAATAACCCTTCACTAATTCCAAAGCTGATCCAGGGAATGCCAGATAACTTTGCATGAGCAGCAATTCTTCTTCTTTTAACGGAAAATAACGAAAATAGTTATATAGCCAGTCAACACAGTCATCGCATTGGACAGGATAGGTCCTGGCCGATTTAACGAGAAATGGCAGTAAATCGAAATGCGGCGGAGCCGTATTCGAATTCTCAAAATTGATGAAGTAGCCATATCCCCGCTCATCATAAACGAAATGCTTCAAAGAAACCTTTCCGTGCGTTACCACGGTTCGAACCTTTTCACTATCCTTCGTTTTTTCATACCAGGTTTCAAACTTCTTGATCGAGTACTTCAGAGCCTGTGAAATATCAGTGTAGAAAGAACAAACCGTCAGTTCGAATGGAGACATATACCACTTCTTTTCACAGCTGACAATATACTCTTCTATAAATTCCTTTTCGTTATTCCAGGCATCAAGCGTCCGCTCATAATGGGCTTCCCGTTCCTCAATATCCACTTGTATTTCCTTAACGGAAAGTGTATGCATCCGAGCAAGCTCCCTGAACAATTGCTTATGCTTTTCATCCCGCTCCCCGTCCCTTTCATCATTGAGCCAGGGCATCAGGTAATACAAACGTCCATTATGAAGAACGGCGTAACGCTGATCCATCGTTTGATAAATGGGAACGATTCGATTATAGCCGCGATGGTACAGTTTTTGAACATTTTTGATAAAATCAATGCCGTTATGCGGTAACATGGATTTCAAGGCAAATGTACCGCGATCACTGTATACTTTTTTCACACGCCCGAAGTCCTCGATATATTGTACATACATGGCATATTCCTTCAATACGGTCTCCGTGTCCCGATCCCGATTGGCAGGCTGCTGATTCTCGTTTTCCCTCACGAGACTCACTCACTTTCTCTAAAAAAACTAAACAATCCGATTCCTCTAGCATTTAAAAAACAGGAGCAGAGCATATGCCCTGCTCTCTGTCCCGGTCAATTCTTATACGCAACCGCCTTCGGTATATAAATGACTTGCCCTTCATGGACGTTCTGATTCGACTCCAATTCATTGCTGAAAAGTATCGATTGAACCGTAACATCATATCGCTGAGCCAAGTCATCAAGCGTTTCCCCTTGCTGAACAATGCAAACCTTCATCCTTACCAGTTCTTCTTCTTGTTTCCGTCCGAATAAATCCATGATGGAAAGCTGCTTTTCATCATGATCGGCCGTTTCTTTTTCATCACGTTCCGCTGCTTGTTTCCTGCCTTTGAAATTCTTACCCTCCTTAGCCGGAGGCGCAGGTCTTTCCCTCTTTTTGAATAGATCGCTTATGGACGAATTGGATTCCTCTTCCTGCTCCACCTTCACATTCTCATTAAGGATAGGACCCGCTGCAACAGCATCGTCTTCCTGCCGGATGACATCCTCGGTTTCTACATTTGAAACTGGGCTACTTTGATGATTGGTTGCTTGACTTGGTTCTTCTTCTACTTCTTCTATAAATGTCACTCTAGGAATCTCCAAGGAATCCTGCCTGCTTGGTTCTTCCTCCAATTTTGCCTCTCCCATGAAAGGTACCTTTTCCGTGGAGTCAGGCGGATCACCAATCACTTCTTCCTCTACAGCTTCGACTTCTTCCTGTCTATGCACTTCCGTTTCCCATTCCTCCTCTTCAGGATATGGTGAAACGGGAATTTCAAAAACGGGAGCATTATGCTGATCGCTTAAATAAATCGGTTCCTCTTCTTCTTCTTCTTCATTTGCTTCAGAAACCCGTTTTGACTCTGCAGTAAAAGGCGCGTATAACTCTTCTTCCTCCTCATCACGGAAAACGGGCTGAAAATCCGGGATTGGCGGCACTGCCGCTGCATAAGGAATATATGACTCATTTTCCCCATCCGTTTCTTCCTGATCCTCCGTTTCCCCAACTTCCTGCTCAGTATCAAACCGTTCTTCCACATATGAATCATTATAGATTCCGGTTATCAAAAGGTCCGCCTGCAATTTCAAGCAGTTATGCTCTGGCATGGCATAGTCAAAGCTTTGAATCGAGACATCGACCTCATCCAAAGAGGCAATCCGATTATTCGGAATCGTTATATCAACCGGAAAACGGTGTGTGAACTCATTAAGTCCATTGGGATGCCTCTCGACCTTTTGAACCGCCTTTGGCAAAAAGGTCTGCGAAAACTCCTCTTCTTCACCATTTTGCGAGTCTTTGTATTCACCGCTTAAATCTAACGAGCCTCGTATAAAAACATATTGATCACTTTCTTGAATCGACACATTTGGATCAAGGGAAATCGAGTATAGCTCAGCCACTTCCTGTCCCTTCTGGAACCAAACGGATTCCTCTAAAGAAAATCGTAAATACGATTCATTTTCTTGCGACAAGACAACTCCTCCTTTCAGCTTCATGAAACGGTACCTATACCAATATCAATCTATGAAGACAGGAAGCTGTTTATTCCTTAATTTCATTTGCAGCACTCCTTAGGTATTCCCTGAACCTTTTAAAAGAAGGAGGTTCAATTTTCAGGCTAAAATAAAGGGGAATAACATTCAGCTTGAAAAATCAACTCGACCTACCTCCAATTAATTCGGCCATGAACGTTAGATTCGGTTCTTACACATATGGATTGAATTCAAAAAAAACTGGCTGCCTTTCTCCAAAAGTTTTTGGAAAAATGGTAGCCAGTTCAAATTTATCATTATCGAATATCGCGGAAGCTCATGAAGCCTTGAATCATTTTTTTAATTTGGCAAAAGCCTGTTCTGCCGCTGCAATGGTTTTTTCGATATCTTCATCACTATGTGCAGTGGAAAGGAATAACCCTTCAAACTGTGACGGCGGCAAGTAGATGCCTTGATTCGCCATTTCCCTATAGTAGGAAGCAAAGAACTCTAAATCGGATGTTTTTGCTGTATCATAGTTTACGACATCTTCATTAGTAAAGAAAAGTCCAATCATGGAGCCGGCACGGTTGAATGTATGGGGAACACCGTACTTATCCGCTGCCGCTCCAATTCCTTTTTCGAGCATATCCCCTTTTCGGGTGAACTCATCATAAGATTCTGGAGTCAATTGGCTCAGCGTTTCAAGGCCGGCCGTCATGGCAAGAGGGTTACCAGACAATGTTCCCGCTTGATAGATTGTCCCACTCGGGGCAATTTGTTCCATGAATTCGCGCTTGCCTCCGAATGCTCCGACAGGCAAGCCGCCGCCAATTACTTTCCCAAGGCAAGTCAGGTCAGGTACGATGCCAAAATAGCCTTGTGCACAATTATAGTCGACACGGAACCCTGTCATGACTTCGTCAAAGATCAATAGAGCCCCGTATTGGGTCGTCACTTCACGTAAGCCTTCGAGGAAACCAGGTTGTGGCGGAACCACGCCCATGTTCCCTGCAACAGGTTCTACGATGATACAGGCGATGTCTTCGCCAAATTGTTCAAACGCATATTTGGTTGCAGCAAGATCATTATATGCTACGGTAATCGTATTTTTTGCAATGCCTTCCGGTACACCAGGGCTATCCGGTAAACCTAATGTTGCAACGCCGGAACCCGCTTTGATCAGCAATGAATCGCCATGGCCATGATAGGAACCTTCGAATTTCAGGATTTTATCACGGCCTGTTATGCCTCGTGCCAGCCTTAGCGCACTCATCGTCGCTTCGGTTCCTGATGATACCATCCGGATCATTTCAATCGAAGGCACCCGTTCCATGACCAGCTTGGCCAGTTCATTCTCAATCAGTGTAGAGGTTCCAAAGCTTGTACCTGACTCCGCTACTTTTTTCAATGATTCCACGACACGGTCATTCGTGTGACCCAGGATGAGCGGTCCCCATGAAAGAACATAGTCGATATATTCATTTCCATCGATATCATACATTTTCGAGCCTTTTCCACGCTCCATGAAAATGGGATCCATGTCCACAGATTTGAAGGCACGTACCGGGCTGTTCACGCCGCCTGGCATCAAATTTTTTGCTTCGGCAAACGCTTTTTTCGATTTTTCATATGACCGCATGATTCAATCCCCTTTTTCCATTACAGGTTATATTTTTTTATCATTGATTATCTTCGTTTATCCAGCGTGCTACCTCTTTTGAAAAATACGTAATGATCAAGTCGGAACCTGCGCGTTTCAAGCCTGTCAGCATTTCCATCACTATCGCCTTTTCATCAATCCAGCCGTTTTGGGCAGCAGCTTTGACCATTGAATATTCACCGCTGACATTATAGGAAACGATCGGAAGATTAAAGTTATTCTTAACGTCCCTGATGATGTCCATGTAGGAAAGGGCTGGTTTCACGATTAGGAAGTCCGCACCTTCAGCAACATCGGATTCAGCTTCACGAAACGCTTCAAGGCGATTGGCGGGATCCATTTGGTAAGTTTTCCTGTCGCCAAATTGTGGCGCACCATTCGCAGCATCACGGAATGGGCCGTAAAAAGCCGAAGCATATTTCACCGCATAGGACATGATCGGAATATCTTCATAACCCGCTTCATCCAGACCTGCACGGATGGCCGCAACGAAACCGTCCATCATATTGGATGGCGCAATGATATCTGCGCCGGCCTCAGCCTGGCTGATTGCCGTTTTGGCAAGAAGGTCAAGAGAAGCGTCATTAAGGATTTTTTCTCCTTCAACGACCCCGCAATGGCCATGGCTTGTATACTCGCAAAGGCAGGTATCCGCTATGACAATAACTTCAGGATATTGTTTTTTAATAAAGCGGGTGGCCTCTTGCACAAGTCCGTTGTGATGAAATGCCCCTGTTCCCTGTTCGTCTTTATCATGATCAAAAGGGACACCGAATAAAATGACTGATTTAATGCCCAGACTCACGACTTCATCCATTTCGGCCCCCAGATTATCCATGGATAGCTGATAGATACCTGGCATGGAGTTGATTTCATTTTTCACATTTTTCCCGTCGATGACGAAGATCGGATAAATCAAATCCTCTTTATGCAATTGTGTTTCACGGACTAAAGCCCTCATGCCAGCACTTGCGCGCAAGCGACGGTGGCGATTGAATGGAATGTTTTTCATTTGAAAGTTCCTCCCTTTTTATTTCTTTTCAAGATGAAGCGTATTAACTCCGCAACCATGGCATCCGTCGTATAAACATCTGGACAGACATCGACGGATAGCCCATGTTTTTCAGCCGTTTTAGCGGCAATCGGCCCGATGCAGGCGATGATGATCCGGTCTATGTATGTATCCAATTCATGGCTTTTCATGATCTGTAAAAAATGATTGACCGTCGATGAACTCGTAAAGGTCATGATGTCGATTTCATGGTTCTTTATAAGCTGCACCAGTTTTTTTTCACTGCTTCGAGGAAGCACTGTATGATAAATAATCACTTCATCACAGATTGCTCCAGCTTCATTGATCGCCTCCGCTATAACCGCCCTTGCGAGATTTCCTTTTGCCAGCAACACGCGGGCACCCGGATCAAGCAGGGTATTGAACTCCGCCACGAACCCTTCGGCAACAAACTGAGCTGGAACGAAATCCGCCTTATAACCATGCCGTTTCAGGGCCGCTTGTGTTTTGGAGCCGATTACGGCTATTTTCGGAAGCTTCAAAGGCTGGTTTCCAAGAAGCTTAAAGAAGAAATCCACCCCATTTTGACTGGTCAGAATGATCCAGTCATATGTAAGCAACTCTTCAAACCGCTGTTGCACATCTTCCATATGATCTGGAAGAGTGAACTCAAGCAATGGCACAAGAAGCGGCGTTCCGCCATTTTTTTCGATCGACTCTTTTAAACCATCTGCCTGTCCTTTCCCTCTGGTGATCAATACCTGATAATCCTTAAGAGGTTGAACTGGGTTCATTACTGATCAAGCTCTTCTTTAACGCGATCGATCAATTCTTTACCGCCCATTTCGCTAATCTGTTTGGCAGCAGCATGCCCAACTGCCTCTGGATCAGCACCTTCAACCATTTCTTTATATATCACCTTTCCATCCGGAGCAGCGACCAAAGCCGTCAAGGAAACGGCCCCATTATCTTTTGCCACCGCAAAACCGGCAATCGGCACCTGGCATCCGCCTTCCATTTTATCCAAAAAGGCACGTTCCGCTTCAACCGTTCTTTTCGTTTTTTCACATGTCAATTTCGCAAGTTCCGCCAGCAGTTCTTTGTCGTCTTCACGGCATTCAATGGAAAGAGCTCCTTGTCCCACTGCCGGAATGCAAATATCTTCATCTAAAAATTCCGTTACGATGTCCTGCTCCCAACCCATTCTTGATAGTCCTGCTGCCGCTAAAATGATAGCATCATAATCTTCCGTTTTCAGCTTATTCAGACGGGTATCGATATTTCCGCGAATCCATTTGATTTCAAGGTCCGGCCTTCTAGCCAAAATTTGCGCGCCACGCCGCAAGCTGCTAGTACCTATGATGGAACCGGGCTTCAGTTCGGAAAGGGTTTCATGGTTCTTTGATATCAAAGCATCCCGATGGTCCTCCCTCGGTGGTATGCAGCCAATCGTCAAACCTGGAGGCAGCACTGCCGGCATATCCTTCATACTATGTACGGCCATATCAATTTCTTTATCCAGCATCGCTTGTTCGATTTCTTTAACGAATAAGCCCTTTCCGCCGACCTTGGAAAGTGTTACATCAAGGATTTGGTCACCCTTTGTGACAATTTCCTTCACTTCGAACTCGTATGGGACCCCAAGTCCTTTAAGTTGATCGATAACCCAGTTCGTTTGGGTGATCGCTAATTTACTACGTCTTGAACCGACAATTATTTTTCTCATAGTTTCCTCCTATGTATTCCAAAAGTGGAATGTTGAAAGGCTTCCGAAAAGGAAAAAGTTAATTAACACAATCATGAAAGATCCAATATTCAGAAAGGCTAGCGTCCTTCCATACATTTGTTTCCGAATTTTCAAGTATAAAAACACACTGTAAGCAATAAGCAAAATAAATGAGCCGATGATCTTCATGTCCAGCCAGGATACCCCAGGGACTTTTATATAAGCCCATTGAATCCCCAGGATGAGGGAGACCACCAATAATGGAACACCTATAACTGCGAGGACATAGGACATATGCTCGAGCTTTGTTAAATCGCCAAGTCGAAGCAGGCGTTTCCCCCACTTCTTCCGTTTTAATAAATCATATTGAATTAAGTATAGAAGTGAAAAAACGAAAGAAAGCGTGAATGCCCCATATGATAGGATCGCAAAAGTGATATGTATGAGCAATAGCTCTGAAACCAGGCGCTGTGCAAGCACTTGAGATTCTATCTGAACAGGTGCAAAGGTATGGATGGCCATAACCATGAAACCTAATACATTCGTAAAAAAGACCGTAAAATCGACTCTTAGCAATCGGTTAATGATCAATGATAGCGATATGAGGACCCATGCATAAAAATATAGGCCTTCAAAAATCGTCAATACCGGGAACCTTCCCGTTTTCAACACATACAGAAACAAAAAAATTGTTTGCAGCACCCAAACAATAGAAAGCAACCAGAAGGCGACCCTGTTCGCCTTCTGGTTATTATTAAGGAAATCAATAAAATATAAAAGCATACTGATGGCATACAGCAAAACAGTGGCTTCATGCAATCTTGTCATTAGTAATTCCATATCTACCTCATTACTGGACAGGAACTGGATTCAATAGGGATGACTTGGAGCTGTTCCGTTCTTTTTCATCCGCAACCAGCTGGTCTTCAATCAATTCCTCTAAATGGAAGATTTTCACGAAATTATTTAATTGCTCTTTTGCATTCGGCTCATCTGCCAGCTCTTTTGCATAAAGTATCGGATCCTTCAGCATTTGGTTGATGATGCTTTTCGTATGCTTGTTCAGGACTTTTTTGTCACGTTCGCTCAAATGCGGAAGCTTTCTTTCGATGCTTTCCATCGTTTCCTTTTGTATCGATAGGGATTTTTCCCGTAAAGAGGAAATGACGGGAACCACACCAAGCAGATTAATCCACTGGTTGAAGTCCACGATTTCTGATTCGATCATCATTTCTATTTTCTCGGCAGCTTTTTTACGTTCTTCGATATTGGCTTGCACGATCCCTTCCAGATCGTCAATGTCATACAAGAAAACATTTTCCAGCTCGGCCAATGTTGGATCGAGGTCACGCGGCACTGCGATATCGACCATGAAAATAGGACGGCCCTTACGAAGCTTATTGACGAATGACATCATTTCTTTTGTTACAAGAAGATCTTTTGCACCAGTGGAAGTAATCAGGATATCGGTATCCACTAAAGCGCATTGAAGCTCTTGCAGCTGTTTGGCCGTACCATTGAATCTCTCAGCCAGGTCGACCGCTTTCTGAAAGGTGCGGTTAATGACCGTAATGCTGTCGGCGCCATTGCTATGCAGATTTTGAATGGCCAGCTCACCCATCTTACCGGCCCCAAGAATCAAGACATTCTTGCCGTTCAGGCCTCCGAAGATTTTTTTTGCAAGCTCGACTGCCGCATAGCTGACGGAAACGGCATTGGTATTGATTTCGGTTTCCGAATGAGCTTTTTTAGCTAATGTAAGGGCTTGCTTGAAGAGATGGTTAAAAACGGTACCGATCGTATCTTCCTTCTGCCCTAACAAATAGCTTGAACGTACTTGTCCCAAAATCTGAGTTTCTCCCAGTATCATGGAATTCAAGCCGCAGGTAACTGAAAATAAATGCTCGACAGCCCCATCGCCTTCATAAATGAACAGATATTTAGAAAATTCTTCTTTATCGATGTTAAACCATTCCGAAAGAAATTCCTTGATATAATACCTGCTTGTATGAAGCTGGTCCCCGACCGCATAGATTTCCGTCCTGTTACATGTTGAAATAATAATATTTTCCAAGATGCTTTTTTTATTTTTAAGAGCTTTCATTGCCTCGGCAAGTTCGGCTTCGTTAAACGATAGTTTTTCCCGAATTTCTACAGGGGCAGTTTTGTAATTTATACCAACCGCTAGAATATGCATCCTTTTGTTTTGCACCCCCAAAATTTTTCATGTAAATTAATTATACCATGTACTAAAATGGATTCACGCAAATAATATGAACAGTTTATGAAAACGTATGCTACCATGAAAAGACAGCCAAAACGCCTCAATGCTACAAAAGGTGTCTAAGCGGGATTTGTAAAGTTACATACATATTTCGACATTGTGTACAAAAGTACCATATCAAAAATGGCAAAAAACTTCAAGTAATCGAATTGCATAGGAGGATAAAATGAAAACGCATCGTATTTTCCCAGGAATCGTTTTAATTGGTTTCGGGCTCTATTTTTTTCTTGAACATTCCCAAATCGAAATCTTTCCGGGCTTTTTCAGCTGGCCCACTTTATTATGTATTGTCGGTGCCGCCTTCCTGATTCAGGCATATAGCGGTAATGAATATGAGTCCATCCTGCCGGGCGTCATCTTACTTGGGTTCGGGGCTCACTTCCACATCGCCGAGAACCTGGAGATTTGGCCGGATGATATAGGTATCTTTATTTTAATCATCTCACTGGGATTTATTCTCCGGGCACGTAAAACAAATTCTGGAATGTTTCACGGAATGGTCATATTCATCGTCTCGATCACATTCTTATTCTATGATAAAATCACAACGTCTTTCGGGATTGTTGAAACAACCACCGCGAACATCGAAAGGTTTTGGCCCTTTGCCTTGATGGCGATCGGCATTTATTTTTTGGTTCGAAAAAAGTGAAGATTTTCGATTCCATAATGAAAAAGGGTATTCCAGATGCGGAATACCCTTTTCATTTACATATATTTCTTAAGGACTCCCCATGCTTGTTCCTTACCTTCGCCTGTTTCACCAGAGAATAGAAGCAATTCATCTTCTTTTTCCATATTTAACGTTTGGCGTGTGATTTTCAAGTGTTTCTGCCATTTGCCTTTTGGAATTTTATCCGCTTTGGTGGCAATGACGATCCGGGGCAGGTCATAATGCTTCAGGAATTCATACATTGCGATATCATCCTTTGTCGGCGGATGGCGCAAATCGACGATCAGAAGCGCAGCGCGGAGCTGGTCACGGGAAGTGAAGTACGTTTCGATCATCTTCCCCCAAGCATCTCGCTCCGTCTTGGATACTTTTGCATAACCATAACCCGGTACATCCACAAAATGGAGTGCTTCATTTATGATATAAAAATTCAAGGTCTGCGTCTTACCCGGTTTAGAGGATGTGCGCGCCAAGTTTTTTCGATTGATCATTTTGTTGATGAAACTGGACTTCCCAACGTTGGAACGGCCTGCCAAGGCAAATTCCGGTATTGGAGTATTGGGATATTGTTCAGGCTTCACAGCACTGATGACAATATCTGAACTTGTTACTTTCATTCGTTCACACCTACCAATGCATGCTCAAGGACTTCATCGACGTGTGAAACTGGAACAAATGTTAATGCTTTACGGACACTTTCCGGGATATCATCAATATCCTTTTCGTTATTTTGCGGGATGATGATTTTCGTAAGTCCTGCGCGATGGGCCGCTAAAGATTTTTCTTTAAGCCCGCCGATCGGAAGAACCCGTCCGCGTAATGTAATTTCGCCTGTCATGCCTACCTCTTTTCTGATCGGCCTATTTGTAAGGGCCGATATTAACGCTGTTGCAATCGTGATGCCTGCAGAAGGGCCATCTTTTGGAACCGCACCTTCGGGGACATGAATATGAATATCATATTTTTCATGGAAGTTCTCATCAATCTGAAGTTTCTCGGTTTTTGAACGGACAAAACTGAAAGCAGCCTGGGCTGACTCTTTCATTACATCGCCAAGCTTTCCTGTCAGGATCAGCTTCCCTTTACCTGGTGATAAGGAAACCTCGATTTGCAGCGTATCGCCACCTACCGACGTGTATGCTAAACCATTAGCTACACCGACTTGGTTCTCGACTTCCGCCTGTCCATAATGGAACATGGTTTTCCCTAAAAACTCCTCGACATTCTTTTCAGCAATGACGACCCGCTTTTTATCTCCGGACACGATGATTTTTGCCGTCTTCCGACAGATGCCTGCAAGCTGTCGATCAAGACTCCGAACACCGGCTTCCCGAGTATAGTAACGGATGATTTTTGTAAGAGCTTCCTCACGGACTTGCAATTGTGTCTTCAATAAACCATGGTTTTCAAGCTGTCTAGGCAGCAAGTGATCCTTGGCTATATGAAGTTTCTCTATCTCAGTATAACCTGCAATCGAAATGATTTCCATACGATCACGAAGCGGACCAGGAATCGATCCCAAATTATTTGCCGTTGCGACGAACATGACTTTGGAAAGATCGTAGGTTTCTTCAATATAATGATCACTGAAATTATGATTTTGCTCTGGATCGAGCACCTCAAGCATCGCTGCAGATGGATCTCCCCTAAAGTCATTGGACATCTTATCCACTTCGTCCAGTAAAAAGACCGGATTGATCGTACCAGCTTTTTTCATTCCTTGAATGATCCGTCCCGGCATTGCCCCTACATATGTCCGGCGATGTCCGCGGATTTCTGATTCATCGCGCACCCCACCTAAAGATATACGGACGAAATTCCTATTCAGGGATGAAGCGATCGATTTAGCCAAGCTTGTTTTCCCGACTCCTGGCGGTCCCACCAAGCAAAGGATCGGTCCCTTCAATGATTTGGTCAATTGCTGTACGGCCAAATACTCAAGCACACGCTCCTTCACCTTTTCCAAACCATGGTGATCCCGGTTCAGGATTTTTTCGGCTTTATGAATATTCAAGTCATCTTTGGTCGCTTTGGTCCAAGGAAGAGAGATCAGCCATTCGATATAGTTGCGGATGACAGAACTTTCGGCTGAGCTCGAAGGAACTTTTTCATAACGGTCCAATTCCTTTAATGCCGTTTCTTTGATATGCTCAGGCATATCCGCTTCTTCTATCTTTTCGTTCAGGACTTCAATTTCCCCTGTTTTTCCTTCTTTATCGCCCAATTCCTTTTGGATCGCTTTCATTTGCTCTCGTAAATAATATTCCTTTTGAGTCCGTTCCATCGAACGTTTAACACGCTGGCCGATCTTTTTCTCGAGAAAAAGAACTTCTTTCTCGTTATTGATGATCTCGATTACACGGCTAAGACGCTCTTTCATATCAATGGTCTCAAGCACTTCTTGCTTCTCCTTCAATTTCAAAGGCAAATGGGAAGCGATTATATCCGCCAATCGCCCAGGCTCTTCAATATCCGAAGTGGACGAAAACGTTTCACCGGTTATTTTCTTGGACATTTTTATGTATTGTTCAAAATAATCCAGTAGTGTGCGCATTAATGCTTGATGTTCAGCATCCTTTTCATCACTGTCTTCATATATTTTAATCTTGGCACCATAATGTGTCTCATAATCGTAAAATTCCATGACTTCTGCGCGGTTCAACCCTTCCACCAACACCCGGATTGTACCATTCGGAAGCTTCAACATCTGTTTTACCTTTGTTAAAGTTCCCATTGTAAATAAATCTTCTTCACCTGGTTCGTCCAACGAAACATCTTGTTGTGTCGTCAAAAATATAAGATGGTCTTCCACCATTGCTTTCTCAAGGGCTTGTACCGATTTATCTCGGCCTACATCTAAATGAAGTACCATCGTTGGATATACAAGCAGTCCTCTAAGCGGCAGGAGGGGGACGATGATTTCTTTATCAGTCATTTCCTGACACCTCCATCTATTTAGTATCGTCGTTGTAAACTATTTACCCATGTTCTCAACCTTTTAACAATTCTATCCTATTTATATAGAAGTGTCTATTCGTTTACCTTAACACGTTTCGACTGCTATTATTATCTCCAACATTAGATAAAAAAGCACGCCTGAATGCGTGTTTATTTTTTACGGCAGGGCGGCCGTGAACGCCAATATGGTCCTTAAAATGCCCCGGTTCTATTTTTAGCCGGGGCATATCCTTTATACACTTTCTTTTTTTGATAGGTCCAAGGTTGTGAGGATTTGTTCCGACATCAATTCTTTCTTCAGTGCCTGATCCAGCACTTCTTTCACATTCGAAACAGGAATGATTTCTATATCCTTGATTTCAGATAGAAGCGGCTGCATGTTTTCGGCTGGGATGATTACCTTTTTTGCACCGGCAAGTTTAGCCGCCTTGATTTTCGGAATGACACCGCCAATCGGTTTAACGCCGCCATGAATGCTTATTTCCCCAGTCATCGCCATAGTATGGTCAACAGGGATTTTATATATGGCCGAGTATATGCCTGTGGCCATTGCAATTCCTGCAGAAGGGCCATCCACTGGACTTCCGCCCGGAAAGTTCACATGGATATCGAATTGATCGGCAGGCACTCCCATCGAACGTAAAACCGTAATGACATTTTCAATCGAACCTTTCGCCATGCTCTTGCGTCGAACCGATTTGCCACTCCCGCCGCCGATACTTTCCTCCTCAACGATACCGGTAATGTTTATCGAACCTTTTTCATCAGAGGCAGCCATGACCGTAACCTCAATTTCCAGCAATGCCCCGCTGTTTGGACCATAGACTGCAAGACCATTGACAAGGCCTATTTTGGAATTCGCTTCTATTTTCCTGTCCATTCTTTGGGTCAGCTGGCTGCTATGGGCCATCCAATCTATATCTTCTTCCCTGATGAAAGTCCTGTTTTCATTAATTGATATTCCTGCAAGAGTCTGAATCATGTTGACAGCTTCCCTGCCATTTCGGGCATAATCCGAAATCGATTGCAAGCCTTTTTCACTGATGGTGATCCCCACTTTATCTGAGGCATTCTTGGCCACGGCGATTATTTCTTCCCGGTCCAGTTCACGGAAAAACACTTCTATGCATCTTGAACGTATCGCAGGCGCGATTTCATTTGGTGTTCTTGTAGTAGCTCCAATCAACCGAAAGTCAGCGGGCAGTCCATTTTTAAAAATATCATGGATGTGAGTGGGAATATTTTGATTTTCCTCTTGATAATAGGCACTTTCCAGAAAGACCTTACGATCCTCCAATACCTTTAACAGTTTATTCATCTGTATCGGATGGAGCTCCCCTATTTCATCTATGAACAGTACGCCTCCATGTGCATTGCTGACTGCACCCTGCTTTGGCTGCGGAATGCCTGCCTGTCCCATTGCCCCGGCTCCTTGGTAGATTGGATCGTGCACAGAACCGATGAGCGGATCGGCAATCCCTCGTTCATCGAACCTAGCTGTGGTGGCGTCCAATTCAACAAAAACGGCCGAATTCTTAAAAGGGGACTTGCCATTTTTCTTCGCCTCTTCCAAAACAAGTCTGGCAGCTGCCGTTTTCCCTACCCCAGGAGGACCGTAAATTATCACATGCTGGGGATTCGGCCCACATAAAGCAGCTTTTAATGATTTAATCCCATCTTCTTGACCGATGATTTCATTAAATGTGCTTGGTCTAACTTTTTCTGCCAATGGTTCTGTTAACGAAATCGATCTCATCTTCCGTAATTGGTCCATCTCCTTACGTGAATCACGGTCAATGGAAACTTTTTGTGTCCGCTGGCCTTTCAATAAGTTCAAAAAATACAATCCAATAATAATCCCAAAAAACAGCTGGATAAACAACGCCAATCCTGTCCAATTCATCGTATTCCCTCCTGCACTCTCCTAGTTTGTCATTTCTGTTAGTATCTCCTTTGGAAGGGCGAAATTATCCAAGAAATTCGTGTTGAAAAATTGGCGTTTTTATCCTGTACAACAACAATTTGAAAAAAAGGAAGAGAAAAAGACTGCCAGGATGAACTGGCAGTCTCAGACTGTAAACAACTCGAAATTAACTGGTTTTACCCAACTTTTTTGAGGCTTTAACGTTGATTTCCACTACAGGCACTCGCTTCCGCGGGCGGTCCGCCCTCGGCGCTCTGCGCCTGCGGGGTCTCCCTTGTACGCGTATTCCCGCAGGAGTCTCGAACCTTCCGTTACAATCAACTTTGGACTATAAACAAAAAGACTGCCAGAATTAACTGGCAGCCTTTCTTTTCCTTATAAATCAAGCAGATGTTTTCTTTTCTTGTCCTTTGATGGTTGTGCCGTCTTTAAGGACGAGCTTTGGAGATTCATTTTTCGAAATCGTGCTGCCTGTGATTACACATTTTGCAACATCATCACGTGAAGGCAGATCGAACATCACTTCAAGAATGATGCCTTCGATGATGGAGCGCAGACCACGTGCACCAGTTTTGCGTTCAATTGCCTTTTTAGCAATTTCACTTAGCGCTTCCTGTTCGAATTCCAATTCAACATCGTCAAGCTCAAGTAATTTTTGATATTGTTTAACAAGGGCATTTTTCGGCTGTGTAAGGATTTCAATCAAAGCCGCTTCATCCAATTGCTCAAGAGTCGCAATTACCGGAAGACGTCCGATGAATTCCGGAATTAATCCGAAACGAAGCAAGTCTTCAGGAAGGACTTTGGAAAGCAATTCTTTTTCTGCAATATCATCCTTTTTCACGTCAGAGCCAAAGCCAATGACTTTTTGACCAAGACGGCGTTTGATGATCGGTTCGATGCCATCAAAGGCACCGCCACAGATGAACAAAATATTGGTCGTATCGATTTGGATGAATTCCTGATGTGGATGTTTACGTCCACCTTGAGGCGGAACGCTTGCAACCGTTCCTTCAAGAATTTTCAATAAAGCTTGTTGCACACCTTCACCAGACACGTCACGTGTAATAGAAGGATTTTCCGATTTACGGGCAACTTTATCGATTTCATCAATATAAATGATGCCTTTTTCCGCTTTTTCCACATCATAATCAGCTGCTTGGATTAATTTGAGAAGAATGTTTTCAACATCTTCCCCAACATATCCAGCTTCCGTCAAGGAAGTGGCATCAGCAATGGCAAAAGGAACATTCAGTAAACGTGCCAATGTTTGCGCAAGAAGGGTTTTCCCGCTTCCCGTCGGTCCGATTAGGGCGATGTTACTTTTAGAAAGCTCAACATCGTCGACTTTGCTATTGGAATTGATACGTTTATAATGGTTATAAACAGCTACAGCCAAAGATTTCTTTGCCTGTTCTTGTCCAATCACATATTCGTCAAGAATTTCACGGATTTCCATAGGTTTAGGAACATCTCTGAATTCTACTTCTTCATCAGTTCCCAGCTCTTCTTCGACGATCTCCGTACAAAGTTCTATACACTCGTCACAAATATAGACACCTGGACCAGCAACCAGTTTACGGACTTGTTCTTGTGTTTTACCGCAAAAAGAACATTTTAACTGTCCTTTTTCATCATTAAATTTAAACATGTACGTTCACCCCTTTAAATACTCTTCCAACTCTATTACATAGCGGTACCTAATCGTAAATAAAAAAACTAGGTACACATCTGCTTAAACATTCCAAAATCCCTAGTATGTTTTGCATTTTATCATGTTCTTGGAAGTTTAGTAACAAAAATGCTCACGGTCCGAGTTGTTAAATAAGTACAATAATCAATCAATATGTATTTGCCCTTTACCAGCATGCCCAAAACTTCGGATTTTTAAAAGCAGGATTTGCTGTATAAATATGTATATGCGGTATTAGAACTAATCTACACCGAAATCCAAAAAAAATCAATCAGGAAATAACCGATATTTAAAATTTACACTAATTCTCAATATGTATAAAACAAGGCACGATTACTCGCGCCTTGTTTTTTAAAGGAAATATTTAAATCTACTTATTTATAAAAATTATTTTGCGTCAACTGTTTTGCTGTTTTCTACCAAGAAGTCAATTGCTTTCTTAATTTTAAGATCGCCTTTGATTCCTTCTAAGTTTCCAAGAGCTTGTTTGATCGCGTCAACTTCCATATTGTACATAGTAGCCATTTGTACAAGTTCAGCTTCTACATCTTCGTCAGTCGCTTCAAGTTTTTCAACTTCTGCGATTGCTTCAAGAGTCAGGCTCGTACGAACTTGTCCTTCAGCTTCTTCTTTCATTTGCGCTTTTAAAGCTTCTTCGTCTTGACCTGAGAATTGGTAGTAAAGTTCCAAATTAAGACCTTGAGATTGGATGCGTTGAGAGAACTCATTCATCATGCGGTCAACTTCATTTGAAATCATTGCTTCAGGAACGTCGATTTCTGCACCTTCAACAGCTTTACCAATTACAGTGTTTTGAATGAAGTTTTCTTCTTCATGTTTTTTGTCATGCTCTAATTTATGCTTTGTTTTTTCTTTAAGTTCAGCCAAAGTTTCCACTTCGTCGTCGACATCTTTCGCGAACTCATCATCCAACTCAGGAAGTTGTTTTGTTTTGATTTCGTGAATTTTCACTTTGAATACTGCTGGTTTACCTGCAAGTTCAGCAGCATGGTATTCTTCAGGGAATGTAACTTCGATATCTTTTTCAGCGCCAGTTTCAAGACCGACAAGTTGCTCTTCGAACCCTGGAATGAAAGAGTTTGAACCGATTTCCAATGAATGGTTTTCTGAAGCTCCGCCTTCGAATGCTTCACCATCAACGAATCCTTCAAAGTCAAGTACAACCGTATCGCCTTCAGCAACTTGTCCTTCTTCTTTAACGACAAGTTCAGCTTGACGCTCTTGTAAAGTTTTCAATTCGTTTTCAACATCTTCGTCAGTTACTTCAGTATTGAATTTTTCAACTTCAACACCTTTGTAATCTCCCAATTTAACTTCAGGCTTAACTGTTACAGTTGCAGTGAAGATCAGGTTTTCGCCTTTTTCCATTTTCTCGATGTCGATTTCTGGACGATCTACAGGCTGAATTCCAGCTTCTTCGACAGCATTTGCATAAGCATCTGGAAGAATGATATCAAGCGCATCTTGGTAAAGAGATTCTACGCCGAATTTTTTTTCGAACATTTGACGTGGCATTTTACCTTTACGGAAGCCAGGTACATTTACTTGTTTCACTACTTTTTTGAAAGCTGCGTCTAAACCTTCGTTTACTTTTGCAGCGTCAACTTCAATTGTTAGTACGCCTTGATTACCTTCTTGTTTTTCCCATTTTACAGACATGTGTTTCCCTCCAAAAATCTATATACTTCAATAATAAGCATTGGATGATTATGCTTTGCAAGTGTTAACAAGTCATCCTTCAAATATACCCCCAAAATAATGGGGAAATCGTCAAAATTAGACGAATTATACATTACAACCACTACATTATACCACAGGATCAATCTGTTACAACAGCAATAGCTTAAATAATAGGATAAGAAATTTCTTCAATTTCTTTTATATAGGAAAGAATATCCGCAACGCTTTCCTCATCTGCCTGGTAAAGGTCCGCTAAGTCCCTCACGGAAACTTCCCCGGTCATGTACTCTTCCGCCAAGGCATGGTAGGCAGCTGCCCATGCAGGCAAGCTTTCAGGTCCTGGTTCAAAAGGAAACAATAAAAAAGAATGACGTTCAATCAAACTATGGACCATTTCATATAAGCTCGGATTATCCTGACTAATTTCCTCTTCGGCCAGTCCGGTTACCTTCTTATAGAAGTCCGTCTCCTTCAAACTTTTCAATTCCCTTGGGATGACCGACTTCGATTGATTGAATTTCCTCACCGTCATTTCCTCGTTATATTCCTGGTCGATAAGGATGTTAAGGAGCATCGTTTTGAAGAAAGGATGTCCCTCATCATTTTGTAGAAATTCTTCGATTTGAGGGATAAATGGTCGAATGTTGATATTCGTTAGTTTTGAAATGACCATTAGCATTTCATTATCCGTTTTCCCTTCAAAAAGTTCATCCTCCTGCATTTCCTCTGAAAGCTGTTGATTTTGCCTTTCTTTCTCTTCTTTTTTATCCTCAAGGGCCCTTTTACTGAACTGAAGCATCTTTTCGAAATGTTCCTCTTTATCAAAGGGAATTTGGTTTTCTTCAAATAGCAGTTCGATCGTCGTGACCATTTCCTGGTGCTCGCCTAATTGCAGCAGTACCATCAAATAAATATTGATCAGTTGAAAATAGTCGCCGATGCCTTTATTCAGCATCTCTATACACAACTCTTTAGACTCCTGGTAATACTCAAGTTCAACTAGTGAGACCACAAGTCCCATGCAAACTTCATCATTTTCGGGCTCATACTCCCTAGCTTGGCTAAAAAGCTGTGCAGCCGCTTTAAAGTTCCTGTTACCAAGCTCATCCAGTCCTTTTACTATCAGCCTCTCACCGAGATTTGGAAAGGCGATAATCTTTGTTTCTCCGGCCTTCTTTTGGTTGTTCTCATCATCCATCCTATTTTCCGCCTCACCGTTCGCTTTTTGAGAAACAGTTTAGCATGTAATAGCTGGAAACACAAAAATTTATATGGACGGATGCACGACTTACCTTCTTTCTGCGATAAAAAAATCCCGCTTCCTTTCAAATAAGAAAGGAGAACGGGAAATGACTTTTTTCTTTTAAATACTCGATACTGCCTTTTTTTGAGATTCATAGGCAGAAATCTCTTTATCATATTGAAGCGTTATCGAAATTTCATCCCAGCCTTTGACGAGCATTTCCTTCCAATATGGATGAATTTCAAAGCTCGTTTCAAACCCTTGCCCATCTTTCAATGTCTGATTGGGAAGGTCGATCGTCAACTCATAATCAGGTGCCGATACTCTCTCCATTAAATAGTTTACTTCAGTCTGGGTCAAAGCGATGGGGACCATGCCATTTTTCATGCAATTACTTTTAAAGATATCAGCATAAGACGGAGCGATGATGATATCGAACCCATAGTCTTTCAAAGACCAAGGGGCATGCTCACGGGATGAACCGCAGCCAAAATTTTCACCTGCTATTAATATGGACGTGTTTTGATTATGGGGCTGATTCAACTCAAAATCTGGACGTTTCTTCCCAGTTTCATCAAAACGCCAGTTATAGAATAAAAATTCGCCAAATCCGCTTCGCTCAATCCTTTTTAAAAATTGCTTGGGAATGATTTGGTCCGTATCCACGTTTTTACGGTCAAGTGCCGCCGCTCTTCCTTTATATATAGTAATGGGTTCCATTTTCTGCACCTCCGGTTAATTCGTATTCTTATTGGACTTGTTCAGTTCTATTCAAATTCCTAATATCGACAAATTTCCCATGAATGGCGGCCGCGGCAGCCATAGCCGGACTAACCAGGTGTGTTCTTGCTCCAGCTCCTTGCCTGCCTTCGAAGTTCCGATTGCTTGTGGAGGCACAATGCTCGCCGGCCGGAACCACGTCAGGGTTCATGCTCAGGCACATGCTGCAGCCCGATTCGCGCCATTCAAAGCCTGCAGATTTGAAAATCTCATCCAACCCTTCATCTTCCGCTTGCCTTTTGACGCTTTGTGAACCAGGAACGACCATCGCCCGAACCCCTTTATGAACAGTTTGGCCATCAATCATTTCTGCGGCTTGCCTTAAGTCCTCAATGCGTGAATTGGTACACGATCCTATGAATACATGTTGTACGGGAATTTCCGTGATCGGCATCCCTTCCTCAAGGCCCATATACTCAATGGCTCGGTTCAGTTCCTTAGGATCCATGATATCTTCTGCGAAGGTAGGTACTTTTCCGTCCACGCCACTAGCCATTCCAGGATTTGTCCCCCAGCTGACCATTGGTGAAATCAGGCTGCCATCAAGAATGATTTCTTGGTCATAAACAGCATCCTCATCACTGGAAAGTGACTTCCAGTCCTGAACACATTGCTCGAACTCTTCGCCTTTCGGCAAATATTTACGACCTTTCAAATAAGAGAACGTTGTTTCATCAGGAGCTACCAGCCCTGCTCTTGCCCCGCCTTCAATCGACATATTGCAAACCGTCATTCTTTCTTCCATTGACATATCCCGGAAAACTTCCCCGCAATACTCAATGATATGCCCCGTACCGAAATCGACGCCGAATTTAGAAATCACATATAAAATGACATCTTTCGCCATCACGCCATGACCAAGCTTGCCATTAACCTCAAGCTTCAATGTTTTGGGTTTTGTTTGCCATAGGGTTTGTGTGGCCAATACATGCTCGACCTCACTCGTACCGATTCCAAACGCAATTGAGCCAAACGCCCCATGTGTGGAAGTATGACTGTCTCCGCAGACAATCGTCATCCCTGGCTGTGTAAGCCCTAATTCC
This sequence comes from Bacillus sp. 220_BSPC, assembly GCF_001054655.1. Lineage (NCBI taxonomy): Bacteria > Bacillati > Bacillota > Bacilli > Caryophanales > Bacillaceae > Bacillus > Bacillus sp. 220_BSPC. Next base: position 13,448 of record NZ_JVPL01000301.1, on the reverse strand, counting down.
GGCCCGATAACGTGAACGATACCTTGATCCGGACTGTCTAAATCAGCAAGGCGGATACCGAACTCCTTACAGTTTTGCTCAAGCGCCTCTAGTTGTTTCCTTGCAATATCATCCTCGATGAAATAGCGATTAACGGTTGGCACATTATGATCCATTGTCGCGAAAGTACGATCGGGTCTCCTGACTTTGCGTCCTTTTAATCTCAATCCTTCAAATGCTTGCGGAGAGGTCACTTCATGAATATATTGAAGGTCAATATAAATTAAATCCGGTTTATTCTCCTCTTCATTTACAATATGGCGATCCCATATTTTCTCTATTATCGACTTACCCATCACTATCCCACCTCGATCAATCTTGTATTTTTTTTAAAAAACACGGCCTAATGTTAGGCCGTGAAAGAAGTTTATGCGTAAGCTCCCATGATGTTGGAAATGGCTTCCTGGTCTAAAAGATTTGCTTTTATTTCTGCAATCATCTCTGAGGTAGACGTAATAGTCGGTTGGCCATTTGCGATATCGCCTGTTCTCAAGCCATATTCAAGGACCGTTTCCACCGCCTGCTCAACTGCTTTCGCCTCATCTTCCAAACCAAAGGATAGACGCAGCATGGAAGCCGCCGATAAAATCGTCCCAATCGGATTAGCCAGGTTTTTGCCTGCGATATCCGGGGCAGAGCCATGAATCGGTTCATATAGATTAGGCCCATTTGTTGATATGGAGGCGGAAGGAAGCATTCCAAGCGAGCCAGTCAATACCGACGCTTCATCGCTTAAAATATCACCGAACATATTCTCCGTCACGATAATATCAAATTGTTTCGGGTTTTTGATCAATTGCATGGCTGCATTATCAACAAGCATATGCTCAAGGGTTACATCCGGATAGTCCTTGGAAATTTCTTCAGCCGTCTCACGCCACATCCTGCTGGATTCAAGAACATTCGCTTTATCCACGGATGTTACTTTTTTCTTGCGCTCCGATGCTAATGAAAAAGCAAGTTCAATGATGCGCTTCATTTCGCTTTTCTGATAGAAAAGTGTATCGACGACCGCCTCTTTCCCTTCTTTTTCAACGCGCTCACTTGGCTTTCCGAAATAAAGGCCGCCAGTTAGTTCCCTGACAATCACGAAATCCACATCTTCAATGAATTCCTTTTTAAGAGGAGAAGATTCCGACAAGCTGGAATAATAGCTGATTGGACGGATGTTAGCATAAAGATTCAAATCTTTTCGGATTTTCAACAAACCTCGTTCCGGTCTTAGGTGCGCAGGCTGGTCATCCCACTTAGGTCCTCCAACGGCCCCTAATAATACCGCATCGCTGTTTTTACAAATCTCCACTGTTTCATCCGGCAGGGGTGAACCTGTGCTATCGATGGCCCCTCCACCAATCTCACCATATTGAAATTCAAAATCGTGTCCATATCTTTGGGCAACGGCTTCGAGGATTTCTACAGCGCCTCTTGTTACTTCTTTCCCGATGCCATCTCCTTGAAGCACCGCAATATTCCTTTTCATCGAAATCTCCCCTTCCTATTGTAATACTGCTTTTTCTTCCAGTTCCTTCATGATGATCACACGGTTAACAGCGTTCAAATACGCTTTGGCGGATGCTTCCAAGACGTCCTGATCAAGCCCCCTGCCGCTTGTTTCCACACCGTTATAATCAATTTTCACAAAAACCTGTGCGAGGGCATCCATTCCGCCACCCACCGATTGAATTCGATAGTCCAGCAAGTTGATCTCTTTGCCCAAACATCTTTCAAGCGTGTTATATAGGGCTTCTACACTTCCTGCACCTGTAGCCGCTTCCTGAATCTCTTCATTATCGCCTTTTTTCAGTGTGACCGTCGCAGTCGCCGTTTGATGGGTGCCATGTGAAATCTGTAAGGAAATCATGTCATAGAAACTGATATCCGTCGCTTTCTCTTCAAGCACCAGCGCAACGATATCTTCATCCGTCATGGTCTTTTTATTATCGGCCAATTCCTTGAACTGGACGAATAATGAGTTCATTTCCTCATCCGTTACCGTAAAATTCAACTCTTGTAATCTTTCTTTGAAAGCATGGCGTCCTGAATGCTTTCCTAAAACGAGTGAATTGGACGAAACCCCGACTAGTTCAGGTGATATGATTTCGTAAGTCGTTTTTTCTTTTAATACGCCATCCTGGTGAATGCCGGATTCATGTGCGTATGCATTGGCACCAATAATGGCTTTATTAGCAGGAACCTGCATACCTGTAAGTCGGCTGACCAAATCACTGGTCCTTTTAATTTCATTCAATACAAGACCCGTTTCCGCTTGATAGAAATCTTTACGGATGTAGAGTGCCATGGCCACTTCTTCAAGTGCCACGTTTCCGGCACGTTCACCAATTCCGTTGATTGTGCCTTCGACTTGCGTAGCCCCGCCTTCGATGGCCGCCAATGAATTGGCCGTCGCCATTCCAAGATCGTCATGACAGTGTGCAGATAAACTAACTTTATCAATAGAAGGAACATGTTCACGAAGGTATCTGAAAATGTTGCCATATTCGATTGGAGCTGCATATCCTACTGTATCAGGGATGTTAATGACCTTGGCACCAGCCTGAATGACCGCTTCAACGATTTCAGCCAAATAGTCAAGTTCCGTACGGCTTGCATCTTCTGCAGACCATTGTACGATCGGAAAACGCGCTGCTCCGTACTTAACCATTTCAACCGACCTTTCAATCACTTGCTGCTTAGACATTTTCAACTTATATTCACGATGAATGGGCGAAGTGGCGATGAACGTATGCAATCTTGGTTCTGCGCCGCCCCTTAATGAATCCCAAGCTGCATCGATATCTCCTTTTACAGCACGCGCCAGCCCTGTGACAGAGCTGTTTTTGATTTTGCGCGCGATTTCCTGTACGGAGTTGAAATCCCCTTTGGATGCTGCCGGAAAACCGGCTTCGATTATATCAACACCCAATCTTTCAAGCTGATAAGCAATTTCAAGTTTTTCGGTAAAATTCAAATTTACACCGGCGGATTGCTCCCCATCACGAAGTGTGGTTTCAAATATATTAATTTTTCGCAACGGCTACCACTTCTTTCTCTTTTTGTTGAGGTTTTACGAATGGCATCATTTTTCTTAATTCACGGCCAACCACTTCGATTTGATGTTGGTTTTCACGATTATTGATCGCATTGAAGACTGGACGATTCGCTTGGTTTTCCAAGATCCATCCTTTAGCGAACTCACCGTCTTGGATGTCTTTCAAGATCGCTTTCATTGCCTCTTTCGTAGTTTCCGTCACAACGCGTGGTCCAGAAACGAAATCTCCCCATTGAGCTGTGTCAGAGATGGAATAGCGCATGTTTTCCATACCGCCTTCATACATAAGGTCGATGATTAACTTAAGTTCATGCAAACACTCGAAATATGCTACTTCCGGTTGATATCCAGCTTCTGTCAAGGTTTCGAATCCAGCTTTCACAAGGGCAGTCAATCCGCCGCAAAGTACAGCTTGCTCTCCAAATAGATCTGTTTCCGTTTCTTCCTGGAAAGTAGTTTCCAAACCGCCAGCTCTTAAAGAACCGATTCCCCGAGCGTATGCAAGTGCCAATTCTCTTGCTTCACCCGTAACATTTTGATAGATGGCGAACAATGCCGGCACCCCTGCACCTTGTTCATATGTACGGCGAACAAGATGTCCCGGACCTTTCGGAGCGACTAATAAAACATCTACGTCTGCCGGAGGAACGATTTGATTGAAATGGACGTTGAATCCGTGTGCGAACATTAACGCTTGACCTGCACGCAATACCGGTTTGATTTCTTCTTGGTATACTTTCGGCTGAGTTTCATCCGGTAATAGGTTCATGATCACGTCTGCCTGTTCAGCTGCTTCCTTCACTGTGTAAACATTAAAGCCGTCTTCCACCGCTTTATCGAAGGATTTACCTTTCCTGATTCCGATGATTACATCTACACCGCTGTCACGTAGGTTTTGAGCGTGTGCGTGTCCTTGTGAACCATATCCGATGACCGCTACCTTTTTATTGTTGAAGAAATTCTCGTTTGCTTCTGCGTTATAATATACTTTTGCCATAATAATTACATCTCCCTTTTCATCATTGTTTTTGTTTGTTTTTTGTTTTTTGTTTTATACGATTGTCGCACTCTTAGCGTGTGCAATTTGCATTCCACGCGGGATGGCGGCAGTCCCTGTCCTTGCCAATTCCTTGATGCCATATGGCTTGATCAGTTCAATGAAGGCTTCGATTTTATCCGATTCCCCTGTAATTTGGACTGTCACGCTATCTTTACTGACATCAATAACTGAAGCTCGGAAGGGTTCGATGACTGAATAAATCTCGGCTCGGGTTTGTGTAGTCACCAATATTTTAATGAGTGCAAGTTCCCTCGCCACAATCGATTGATTCGTAATATCATATACTTTCAAAACATCGATCTGCTTATTCAGCTGCTTGGTGATCTGTTCAATGACAGTTTCGTCATCGACATCGACCACAAAGGTCATCCTTGAAATGCCATCCTGTTCGGAAGGTCCGACAGTCATGCCTTCAATGTTATAATTTCTTTTCGTGAACAGGTTCGTAATCCGATTAAGGACGCCTGGCCGGTTGTTCACGGTGAGGCTAAGAATTCCCTTCATTGATTAAACTCCTTCCATTTCATCTAGCCCTTTTCCTTGTGCTACCATCGGAAAGACATTTTCGTTTTGTTTTACCCGGAAATCAATCAACACGGGACCATCAGTCTTTAACGCTACATCCAGGCAGTTGCTTGCTTCTTCCTCCGTCGTTACCTTGTATCCCGGAATTCCATAAGCATCGGCCAATTTCACGAAATCCGGATGCGATTGAAAAATACTATGTGAGAAACGGTTATCATGAAAGAGTTCCTGCCACTGTCTTACCATCCCTAGTGCACCGTTATTGACGATGATGATTTTGATTGGCAGATTCATTTCGGCAATGACCGAGAGTTCCTGCAGGCACATCTGGAATCCACCATCCCCCGATATGGAAAGCACCGTCGCTTTCGGATTCGCCAGTTGCGCTCCGAGAGCCGAAGGTAAGCCAAAGCCCATCGTCCCCAATCCACCGGAAGTGACCCATGAATTCGGTTTGTTAAATGGATAGTATTGCGCTGCCCACATTTGATGCTGTCCAACATCCGTCGTAACGATGGCATCGCCATTCGTTTTTTCATGAAGCATCTGGATGACCCGCTGAGGTTTCAATACGCCTTCTTCATGGGTATAACGCAATGGGAACTCTTCATTCCATGCAGTGAGCTGTGTTGTCCATTCATCAATTTCCGGTTTCTTGCCATTTTGCGCAATCAATTCCGAGAGTGCTTCTTTGGCACTTCCGACGACTGGAATTTTTGTCGGCACATTTTTACCGATTTCCGCTGGATCAATATCGATATGGGCAACCGTTGCGTGCTGTGCGAATTTCGCTAGATTCCCAGTCAATCGATCATCGAACCTTGCACCGATATTGATTAACAGATCACATTTCGCTAACGCCATGTTCGCTGCATAGCAGCCATGCATACCACCCATTCCGATAAAGAGAGGATGTTCCGCCGGAAAGCCCCCAAGACCCAATAAAGTGTGGACGACGGGAATGCCTTGCTGCTCGACATATTCCTTTAATAGATGGGAGGCCTTTGCATGCAGGACACCTGCCCCTGCAAGAATGACCGGTCTTTTCGCCCCGCTTACGGCTTCAACAAGCTTTCTGATCTGTAAGTAATTCGGCTTGGTCGTTGGCTGATAGCCAGGGAGATTCATTTCTGGCTCCTCATCCGTCGATACACCTTCCAAAATGGCCATATCCTTAGGTATATCGATCAATACTGGACCGGGCCGGCCGCTGGAAGCGATGTAAAACGCTTCTTTTATAATGCGCGGAAGGTCTTCCGGCTTCCTTACCTGATAGTTATGTTTTGTGATCGGGGTAGTAATCCCCAGTACATCCGCTTCCTGGAAAGCATCCGAGCCAATTACACTGGTAGCTACCTGACCCGAAATTACAACTAGCGGTAAAGAGTCGATCATTGCATCGGCCAAACCAGTGACGATGTTCGTTGCCCCTGGACCGGATGTGACAATGACCACCCCCGGCTTGCCGGTAATCCTGGCGTATCCTTCCGCTGCATGAATGGCACCTTGTTCGTGCCTTGTCAAAATATGAAAAAGTTCTGAACTGTAAAGCTTGTCATAAATCGGCAATACAGAACCTCCTGGATAACCAAAGATGACATCAACATTTTCTTTTTTCAATGCTTCCAGCAGAAATTCGGCACCACTATAATGTGTCTTTCCACTTTTCCGATCAGCAACAACTGACTTTTGTGTCATTTCGTAAAAAACCTCCTTCGCTTTCCTAATTAAATGTTTTCTCAAGATTCAGAATTTTCAGCTTTTTAAGCATACAAAAAAGCCTTTTCACCCCAAATGTACTTGCACTCGGCAAGTTAAAGGGGTGAAAAGGCTTGATGAGCCACTCCACGGTACCACCCTTTTTCGCATGAGACTCCATGCGCACTTTGAATAGACTACACTATTCTCTGTTTTGGTAACGGGTACTGGTACGCACCCGTTCAGCTCTACTAGTCTGTCGTTCAAGCTGAAACTCCAAGGTGAGTTCATCTTTCGGGACAATACCGGCTCTCAGCTACCCGGCTCTCTGTGACTGCCTTTTTAAAAGACTACTTATCCTCTTCAATGCTTTTCGCATTATTCATATTTTTCGAAACGCTTATGTTTGATGTCTTGTATTTGTGATTATCTTACGTGTATTTCAGGTAGTAGTCAACAGGTTTTTTTAAATTTTTTGATAATTCTAAATTGAAAGATTTGTTGTATCCGCTTACATACCTATCATGGCCACATTTTATAAAAAAAGTTTTTTCAATTTTTAATTTTTAAAAACATAGGATATCCCCATTAAATGATTATTGTCACGCATCATCCACATGATGTCAGTCACTAGTATCTGATTCCTAAAAAAAGAATCATCCATTTTCCCTTTCAGCTTCATTTTCACTGATTGCTGACGCCACTCTTGATACAAGATTCGGCCGCCATCCCCTTTGAAGATCTCTCGTTGATAAACCGCCTGACATTCCAAGGTGCGGAAAATCACGGAACAATTCAAAATCCCCTCCCCAAACAAATCCCAGGGATTTTGCTATGGCTGCCACCCTTGTCCACTTTTCGCCCTCTGTCCACAATGTCAGCTTGCCGTCATCACTAACGATGACAAAATCGACTGCAAGGCCATAGTTATGCAAGGATTGCCCCCCTCTGGCATAAGTCACGATTGGTTTGGATTTATTCGTTCTGCCTCGTTCATACAGTTCATTTTGTTCTCGGAAACTTCGATAACCAGCCGTTATTTGAACAAATATCCCCGCTTCATAAGCTAATTTCACCACTTCGAGTATCGTCTCGTTCACGACCGGGTTCATACCGCTTCCCATATTTTCCTTTGCGCGATTCAATAGGGTTTGTAATTTGATGGCCATCCTAGCACCTCCCCTATATTAAATGCGAACATAACTGCAGGAGGAAAGGCTTTACCATTATTTTATTGGGGGTGTAAAGATTATCTGAAAAATGAAAAAGGGCTGAACATAGGTGATATTTATCATCCCCTAAGTCAGCCCTCCGGTTCATTTAGCCAATACATCCTCGTATTCTGCATTTTTTTCAAATTGTTTTTGAACGAACGAACATACCGGAACAATTTTCAGGTTTTCCTCCCTTGCGAATCCTATGACCTTTTCAACAAGGGCATTTCCTACCTTTTGCCCGCGAAGCTTGTCAGAAACAACGGTATGATCGACCGTAATTTCATCATCACCTGATTTAAAGAATGTAATTTCCGCTAGTTTCTCACCAGTTTCTTCGACAAAAAAAGAACTTTCACCTTTTTTGATATCCACCATCACGATGACCTCCTTTTAGTTCCTCTTTATCATATCTCACAAAAAGGAAATTAAACAAATAATTAAACGTGATTGAAATTGAATAAAGCAAGTACGTTCAAGGGTTATAAAGTTAGCATTGCCCATGTGAAGTTTATTTACAAACTGATGATGGTTTATATTTTTTAAAGGAAGGCAAAATACAAAACTTGATCGATCTTTTCCTTACCGCTTATATACCCTTCCGGTTCGAATTTCACCATGGCTAACGCGCACAACATTGTATTTAATGATAAAAAGGTTTTAATTATTTCAGTTTGTCGACAGAAGGGGTTCGGAAAACGTATCTTGCATCAAATGACGCTCACGAAACCAACGGACCTAAAGTAGCAATACCTTCAACTCCTTTAGTATGATTTATATCTGATTTTCATAACGAAGTTGATTGTAGAGGAAGGTGCGGGACCCCGCAGGCGCACTCAGGCCGCCCGCGGAAAGCGAGTGCCTGGATCGGAAATCTACGCCCAAATTGTAACTGTCATAAAATTACAGGCAAACTCGTTTTTTTCGAATTTTTCTAAGTCTGAATGATTCTTTCATAACCTGAAATACAGTGTTTTTCAAGCTTTCGTTTTTTGATGGCATTAAATTAATGGAAGAAATCTTTCCGTAACGATGTAAGAATAAGTATATAATAGCAGAAACTGAAAAAACTGTCCTACTCAGGTTAGGACAGTTTTAAATGAAAACAAAATATAAAATGATCATCGATAATAATATGACCATAAAAACAGCGATTAGAATAACGTACGCACTTGAAGGCTGGAACGTCCCTTCATTGATTTGCCGTTTCTTCTGAAGATAACCGATTGTCGCCAGAACGGTAATCACAAGTCCCAATGCACACGCAAACATCCCTAGCACGATGCTGATCAAGTCAATCCGGGCATCCCGATGCACACCAATCGTAAAATGCAGGCTTGTCGCAAGAAAACCAACTCCCACTATTGCAATCACCGTTCTTATCCACGCCAAGAAGGTGCGTTCATTAGCCAGATGCTGCTGGGCATATTTCAATTGGTTTTTCTCCATGTCATCACCTTAATCGAGCGTTTTTATCAAACGTAAAAATCAGTCATCTTTTCAGGAGCGAAAAGGCCCTGAACATTGACCCGACAAACATTAGCCCTGCACCGCCGAGCAATAAATATATACATAGAGTTTTATCAATAACATTCAAAGGATAAAGCAAGGCCCCCAGCGCCAGGATTGCCCCTATCCCCGTTATGGTCCATCCTAATTTTTTCATTCGCAACTCCTAAGATTAATTATTATTTAGTGAAGGTCCTCCAAGGGTTTCCCCCTTTTTCATATAGGTCCCTCATTACTAGCTTAAACCATTTAAAACCTTACAACAAGTGAGATCCACCGATTATTTTCCCACAAAAAAAGAGCCACAAATGACTCCCTGTTTTGAACACGCCCAAATTCAGCCGTTCTTTTTATCCTTTTCCATATATTCTTTTATTTTTCTTTCTTCCCACTCAGACCCGAAGTTTCCTTGTGCAAGAATGGTAATACCGTGTATCAGAACACCAATCCCCCACCCTCCAAGGGGATAAAGGAACCACCAATAACCGGGATCCGTCAATAGGTTAATCGCAATCAACATGACATTCACCAATACATACACCATTAAATGAATGTAGAATGCCTTAAGGTTTTCAACCCTTTTTTTCGCCCGTAGATATCCATCTCCATTTTCCATCCCAGCACCTCCTAATCATAAATACTAATATATATATTACCATCAGTTTCCATAATACCTTATTTTTCATAAAGAAATAAGAATGAAATGCATCAAAGGTAAATCGGGAGCTGGGAATCAAGGAGAATCTCTAAAGGCCACTTACAAGTCAGAGGGCTTCATTCTATTGTATCCCCGTTCTTCGTAAGGCTGTATTTTTTCCATCCACTTTTCTTCAAGTTTTTTCAATTCCCTTTTAGCATCAAAAAATCCTGTTTCTTTTGGCTTCAATACCTCCAGTACCTCAAAAGAAAAAGCATCTTTCCCATATTGGTTCCACTCACTTTGCAGCTCTTTATTGGTGTTTGTCCCGACTTCCAATTCAAATTGTTTGCCCTTCAACGTCTTTAAATTCCTGGTGCTTCCGATAAAGACCTTATTATTTACCGTATTTCTGATTTGGTATACCCCTGCTTCAACCTTCGTTTCTTTATACAATTGCTTCAATTCTTTTTTACGATCCATCTTTCTTGCCCCCAGTCATCATTTCTTCAGCCAATATTGGCTCCCATCAGGCTTTCTATCCAAGAATCCATATTCTATTAAGTATCTTCTCAAAAGAACATGATCATGATAAACGGCACCCAATATTTGATTGATTTCTTTTTCTTCGTATTTCCGCTCATTTTCAAAACGGTTCATAATTTCTTGGAGAATGATCAGCCTTTGTTTTTCCTTTGGCGGAAAAGACTTTAATGCATCCTGACTGCCTTTAGGGAAGTATTTTTTAAGTACAGTCACCTTTTCATCCTCAGTAACGTTATAACGATCATCGACCATCCTTGCTTTTTGATGAAGCGGGATAAATGCCGGCGCGTGTTCATCTTTATCTTTCAAAAGTTCCATCAGGGCTAAAAACAACTTAGCCTGACGCTCTTTCTCTTTCAACACAAAACGATGGTTCCGAATGGTGGAAGGACTGCCAATTCCCATTTCCTCCTGAACCTCAGCATCATTCTTCCCTTGGTAAAAAAGGCGAAGAAGACGGTTTTGATGGTCCGTGAGACCTGTAAGTTTTTTATCGAGATCAATCAAATATTCAAAAACCGAGCTGTGTGCATGTTCAATATGAATGCGCATATACCTCTTCGCTTCATAAAGAACTCCATCTTTCGGGTATACTATCCCCTTTTCAACTGCATTTCCACACAGCAAACAAACATATTGATTCTCACCTTCGATGTACCCTTGTTTAAGCTCATCCTGAGATGCGCTCCAAAACATTTCCGCGTCCTTCATTAAACAAACACTTCCCTATAAAGTTTATAATATAATAAACATAATATTGATTTGTTTGTGTTATGTCAATGTTTTTTCTGTTTTTTTATAACTCCGGCAAATTATGGCCATCTTAGTCAGAGGGCTTCATAACATAAAGCTTACAAGGGATTTCACCTTCCATTTTACGGTTCCCATGGCACTAAGCCGATATGGTATCCTGAATAATAAGCCGAATTTCCCCAATAATATGCTTTATAAACGTGAATAAGCTTTAGAGGAGGATATCTTATTGAAAGAGGAAAACGAGGCGATTCCACCGATCCATAACACCGATTTACACAAGGCATTACAACATGTATCCGAACAATTCAAGGTCTCACTGCCAGAATTACGCGATACGATTGAATCACTTATACAAAAACAATCGATGCAGCTGAGTGAAGCGGATGAAAAAAGTTCACCCATCGAAGAATTGAATACGGCAATAATCAAAAACCGTGAAATCATTAAAAAAAATCTTCAAACCTTAAATAGAATCTGATATCGAAAAAAAGACATCCAAGTATGGATGCCTCAGTGGTAGACAAAATTCGATGTAAGTCGATTTTACCTACAGTTTTTTAGTACCAGTACAATATGAACGTTGATTGGAACTCCCGGCACCCGCTTTCCGCGGGTGGTCCGGGAGCCTCCTCGGCGCTCTTTGCGCCTGCCGGGTTTCTCCCTTGGACGCGTTTCCCCACTGGAGTCTCGCACGCCTACAGTCTTTTTTGTTATAAATCAGAAGGATTAAAACTTGAGGTGAAGGGTGGTTTCCAATACTTAGGCATCCGATCATGGATAGCTTTTTTCCGAGGAGCATATGAAATTCCTAATATAATTCCTTCGTTAGAGCTCAGTAAGTTTTTTAGCTAGGCACAAACTTAAGTATTCCTTCCAGATAAACACCTTGTTCTTTTCGTGTGCATTCCCTCAACTTGATTCTTCCTTCTTTTTCTAACTCCTTGGCTAATTGGACCACTTCAGTTCCATCTTCGGTTATTTCGACTGAGAAGAAATTACCCCGAGTGGAAGTTTGAATGAACTTGAATAATCTATCTTTATTCATTTAAACATCTCCTTATTTATAACAAGTTCGACATAAAAGGTCATCCACCTGCGATAAATATGAAAAAAACTTCTTTCGTTGCACGAACAATAATGGTTCAAAGGATGCAAAACAAAAGACATTCTTTTTACATTCATTCAAATTACCCTCATTAACTTAAAAAGTAAAAAAGCCAAAACCTTTAGAAGGTTTTGGCTTTTTAAGTTAGTGTCCCAGGAGAGATTCGAACTCCCGACCGACGCCTTAGAAGGGCGTTGCTCTATCCAGCTGAGCTACTGAGACATATCGCTGTTTTTCTTCAGTTCAGTATAACGGTCACTTTTCGAACTTAGACCGTAATCGTGATTTTTATTATAACTTAGTATAATACTCATTGCAATACTAGTAATACTATATTTTGAGGTGGGTTAGAATTACAACTAACAAATACTCAAACCATTTGGCAAGCATTCCTATGAAACACCTATATAGGCTCAATGACATCATTGTTAGCTTGGCTAGTAAATTACATCATTCAAGTATTAATCCAATACAATTACTCTCACACTCCTTCTTGGTCAAATTATCTGTAAATACAATTAAAGAAACATCCAACTAAATTGGATGCCTCCTAAAAACTATTTCACTTTTTCTTGTAACACTTCTTTTAGTAATTCAATGGCATTTTCTTCACTTGGATCATTTGTTCCAAGCTCACCTCTGAACGCTTTTGCAAGGATGGATTGTCTCAACGCATCTAAATTTCCATCTAGTTTATAAAAATTATTAGCTTGTTGCTCAATATCTAAGCATTTCTCAATAATGTTAACTATATTTTGTTGAATTTCAGGTGGTGCAATAGGTAAACTTAATTTTCTCAATGTACTTATATTTATCCTCGGGGACGTTGTTTGAGATATATTTAAAGACACCTGCTTCAACATTATGGGTGAATTAAGTGCATATACAAAATATGTTGGCAATACCTGTTCGATATTGGGTCTTAAAAGCACTACTCTTTGTGCCAGACAGACTTTATCATCGAGGAGTAATCCTGCTTTTCCAACAGCCTTACCAACATCACCACTACCTTCTCTACAATAAATGATATCCCCTTTCTGCGGTTCAATCCTCTTGGTACGGTCTAAATAGTCCTGCTCAGAAACTCTTTTCGCATTAATAATATCAACTTTACCTAACTCAATATCGGAGCTTCTAATTGCTGGGTACTGGCCTTCTTCAATATATTTTGGTGTAGAGTGCGGACAATCGGAAATTAATTCACAAACTTCCTCTATACTCATCCAACTCCAATCAGAAGGAATTGGATAATTCACCCCTCCTAAATCTTCATCATCCTTATCTCGCCCATTTTTTCCAAATCCCCCCCC
>NZ_JVPL01000300.1:0-63314 GCF_001054655.1 Bacillus sp. 220_BSPC | reverse complement strand
AGCGATGAAGTTTTTTGCATGTCTTAGTTGGTGCTTATTTATATTAATCCCATTTCACTTTAAAGTCAATGCTTTTTCTCCATTTCTTATATTTATATATTATCGGTGATTAGCATCTTCAGTTTATCAACAATTCCAAGACAGCACTTATATAATAGAAAGACGAAAATGACCTGATAAGTATCTTCATATCCTTTTTGATGCTTCTTAATAATAGTGAAGTTTTGGGACATAACCAAGTTGACTTCATAATTTTCATTATGCTATTATATAACCAAGTAAAATAATCGGAATAGTTAATTTTATTAAAACTTTCTATTAACAAAACTTAGCTAAATCAAAGGAGATGGGAATATGACAGCAGCAATGGTAATACCAGGTGCGGAATCTTTTTTCTTACCCGGCAATTCTATCGGCATCCTTATTTGCCATGGTTTTAACGGAACGCCACAAAGCGTAAGGTATTTAGGTGAAAAATTTGCCGCCAAAGGCTTTACTGTCTTCGCTCCTCGACTGGCAGGCCACGGAACGGATGAATATGAAATGGAAACAAGTCATTATCAAGAATGGATACAAGATGTTGAAATGGCTTATGCAAAATTAAAGCGAACCTGCACCCATGTTTTCGCCATCGGACAATCCATGGGAGGTGCCCTTGTTCTCGACTTAGCGACAAAATTGGCTTGTGATGGAATTCTCACCATCAACGCCGCTCTCCAAGTTCCTGAATATGAAAGATATCGTAACCAATCGGTTCCACGCTTCATTCCCGAAGGCAAGCCTGACATAAAAGACGATACACCTAAAGAAATCACATATGACCAAGTTCCGTCAAAAGCGATTAATCAATTGCTTGATATAATGGAACATACCAGCCAAAAACTAATAGACGTTTCGTGCCCGATACTTATCTTCCATTCACCAGAAGACCACGTTGTACCGGACTCGTGTTCCTATCAGATTTACGATACTGTCATGTCCGGTGATAAAGAGATGGCGCGCCTTGAAAATTCATATCATGTGGCGTCGTTGGATCATGACAAAGATCATATCATTGAACATTCCTATCAGTTCATTCAAAGGTTAAGTAAAAGGGAAATAATCGCTTCTTAAAACTCCTTTCTCCATATAAATCAGGTTTACCCACTCACTTCATGGGTATATACAGTATATAAAGAAAAAGGAGGTAACATAATGAGCGGTTTATCAGACAAAGTAAAGAGTGCTGTAAATAAAGTTAAAGGTGAAACGAAAGACCAAGTCGGAAACGCAAAAAATGATCCTCACTTACAAGCAGAAGGTAAAGCCGATAAATTAAAAGGCAATCTCCAAGATGGCATTAGTAAATTGAAAAATGACCGTTAATTGCAAATAGCCGAATACAGGATTCACTCTCTTAGAACATTCTCATTTCATATAAAAGTGACCCCCCTTTTATAGAGAAGAGGCGGCAGATGATCTGCCGCCTCTTCCTTCTTCAATTCGCTTGAATAACCACAACACACATATCATCAGGCTGATCTTGCTGCATTTCAGGTGACATCAAAAAATCGATAGGTGGAGATTCTTTACAATCAAACCATCTTGTCGAGACCGCTTCTTTTATTTGGTCGAGGCCTTCCGTCCCTTCTCGATCTATCGCTTCCATGACTCCATCCGTAAATAGCATAAGCTGAATCTTCTCTTCATAACGAATGACGGATTTCTCTACTTTCATCTCGGTGAAGAAACCAACAGGACATGTCCCTTTTGAAAGGGAGACCACTTTTCCATCGTCCATTAAAGCAAATCCAGGAGGATGTCCGGCATTTACATATTCCACTGTCTTTTGATCTGTATCAATGATCATATAAATCGCGGTAAAATAATAATGCACTTGATTATCATCTTTATTAAGGGTACTCATCCAGCGATTCATTTCATTTATTACTGACACTGGGTCCGAATGAGTCCTGATGGCATCCCTCAATACGGAGGATATGAACATACACACAAGTGAGGCGGATATGCCATGCCCCATCATATCCAACAGGATGATCCCATACCGATTTTCATCGATGCGGTGCCAATAGTACATATCCCCTGCTAATTTATTCGCAGGTAAGTATGATGCCCTTATAGTTAAGTGGTCATTTATAATGGGTTCACTTAATAAGCTGCTTTGAACCTGCATGGAAAGATCCAATTCATTACGGATTTTTTCATCCTGCATTTTATGCCAATCTTTTTCATATTTAAGTCTTAACCCCACGCGAATCCTCGCAAGTAAATCTATTTTATTGATAGGCTTCATTATATAATCAATTCCGCCAACATCAAGTGCCTCGGCCACCTTGTTTGAATCTTCAAGGGCGGTCACAAAAATCACGGGTATATCTCTAAGGTGAGGAATACTTTGAAGTCTCCTGCACGCCTCTATCCCATCGATCTCCGGCATCATGATATCAAGCAGAATGATATCAACTGAAGTCTCTTTAGGTTGCGGACTATCCACCTGTAAATATTCAAACATCTCAACAGCTGAAGTTAATGATAGAAAATCCGTATAGCCAGCTCGTTTTAGAATTTTCTCTATAACGAAAAGGTTAACCTGGTTATCATCTACGATTAAAATCGTCATTCTTTCATTCCCCTTTTGGCTTATATCGAGCGGCAACATTTATCTTTTTTATATGGAACAGTACTTTTATAAAGCTCCCTTAACAGGGATTTTTCCATTATATTATAACGAAGTTCAGTCTCTTTTAATAATGATAAACTGCAGTCGAGATTCTGCATGGAGACCAACTCATTATATATACCCCTTCTTCCGATGACTTAAACATAGTTATTCAAAAAAAGTGAAAAATAATTTAATCAAAAAGAAAGAGTCCGCATATATGCGAACTCTTTCTTTTTACAGTTTCCGATAAATCCGTTCCTTTGAATCAAAGTCCTCATAATCCTCCGAAAAGGATGATGTATGAAGAGTTTCCTTGCTGCCGACCGCAAGGAAGCCATCATTACAAAGACTGTCATAAAACAACTGATTAACATAGGTCTGTAATTCACCGGTAAAATAAATCATCACATTCCGGCACATGATGATATGGAACTCATTGAACGAACCATCAGTAACTAAATTATGCTGGAAGAACACAATGTTTTTAAGGAGGCCCGAATCAAGATAAGCATTTTGATAATCGGTTGTATAATACTCCGAAAATTCCTGGTTACCTCCAGCTTGCAGATAGTTTTTCGTATAAGACTGCATTCTATTTAAAGGTAATATCCCTTTTTCCGCATGACGGAGGACTTCATCATTCATATCAGTGGCATATATCCTTGCCTTATCATAAAGTCCTTCTTCCTTGAGGATGATTGCCATGGAAAAGGCTTCTTCACCGGTTGAACAACCCGCATGCCAAATTCTGATTTCTGGAAGTTTTTTCAGGAGCGGTACAATATTTAAACGAAAGGCTTTAAAGAAATCCGGATCGCGAAACATTTCAGTGACATTTATTGAAAAATCTTTCAAAAGCTTCTCGACATACCCTTTTTCATATAAAACCATTTCTATCATTCCGCTAATCCTGCGTATATGGTCCAGCCTCATTCTATTTTCAACTCTTCTTTTAATAGAAGAACGCATATATTTGCGAAAGTCAAAGCCAGAAACGGAATAAATGGCCTCTAACAATAATTCGATTTCTAAATCTTCTCTTTCTTCAATCGTTAAAGTATCCTTCATGAAAATCCTTCCTCACCCATACTATCAATCAATTAGTCAGCCATACTCTTAGGACGGATAGCAGCTGATCCAATTTTAATGGTTTGCTGACATAATCGGAAGCGCCGGCCTTCAGGCATTTTTCCCTATCGCCTTTCATCGCTTTCGCAGTTAACGCGATGATTGGAAGATCCTCGAATTTACTTTGCTCGCGAATTCTGGTCATCGTTTCGTAACCGTCCATACCCGGCATCATGATATCCATCAAAATAACATCTATATTGTTTCCTTTTTCAAGGAGTTCCAAACATTCAAAGCCGTTTTCAGCTGTAAGGATTTCCATCCCCTCATGCTTCAGCGCATTTTTCAGGGCAAATATATTACGGTGATCATCATCGACGACCAGTACTGTTTTATTGCAGAATGGTTTGGCCTTATCCAGATCTTCTTCATCCATCATACCTGCATCCGGTTCTCCCTGATCTCCAAAAGGCGCGACAGAATCATCGTGGTTAGCTGCTGCCACTTCCGGAGAAGCAGCTATTGCTTCGTCGACATTTTTGAAGCCCTCTGGCATGCTTGGAATAAAGAAAGTAAAGGTACTGCCTTGCCCCTCTTCACTATCTACAATGACCCAGCCTCCCAGAAGTTTGGCAAACTCCCGGCAAATCGATAGCCCAAGTCCTGTACCGCCATATTTTCTCATTGTAGCTCCGTCACCTTGCTGGAATGCTTCAAAGATAAGTTTTTGCTTCTCTTTTGATATTCCGATGCCAGTATCCGTCACCTTAATTTCAACCCAATTGCTCGCTCCTTTTGTCTGTATCCATTGTGCTACATTTTCTTCATCAGCTTTTTTGATTTGGACAGAAACAGAACCTTTTTCCGTGAATTTAAATGCATTGGATAGCAGGTTTTTCAAAATCTGCTGGAAGCGCTGTTCATCCGTAAAGAAAATATCCGGAACGTTTTTACTTTTTTCGATTATAAAGTCAATGTTCTTTTTCTTCGCTACATGATCGAAGTTACGGTGCAATAACTCAGGAAGCTCACTCAAATTCATTTCATCAAAGACCACTTCAAGCTTTCCGACTTCAACTTTTGATAAATCCAAAATGTCATTGATCAACGTTAATAAGTCTTGGCCTGATGAATTAATGACACGAGCGAATTCCTGTTGCTCTTCATTTAATTTACTATCATTAGGATCTGAAAGCATTTCTGATAAAATCAGGATACTATTGAGCGGTGTCCGCAATTCATGGGACATATTTGCCATGAACTCCGATTTATATTTTGAACTTAACTTCAATTCTTCCGCTTGTTTTTCAAGATTCAGTTTAGCGACTTGAAGCTCTTTCGATTTTTCTTCCGTTTCACGATTTCTCTCTTCCAATTGTTCATTGATCATTCGCAACTCTTCAGCCTGTGTTTGCAGTTCCTCCGATTGGGCTTGCATTTCCTCTGACTGTGATTGCAATTCTTCCGATTGAGCCTGTAACTCTTCAGTCTGTGCCTGTGATTCCTTCAATAAACGCTCTATTTCCATCCGGCCCTCTACATTATTGATCGTGATGCCCAGAGTATCAAGAACCTGGTTCAGGAACGTTTTTTGCAGCTTCGTAAAGGCCTCCAAACTCGCCAGTTCAACCATCGCCACCACTTCATCCTCAAAAACGACTGGCGCAATGACAATGCTTTTCGGGTTGACTTCCCCCAATCCTGTCGTAACCAATTGGAAATCTTCAGGGATATCCTCGATGACTTTGGATTTCTTTTCAAGGGCGCATTGACCGATCAAACCTTCGCCAAGACGGAATTCACGCCTGCCCGAATCTTCACCATCTCCAGCAAAGCTGGCAAGCTTCACAAAGCGCATATCCACACCCTCACCCCGTTTGACGTAAAAAGCTCCAATTGAAGCTCCCATCATCGGTGCAAGTCTTGTAATGAACCGGTCAGCAAGGACTTCCACATCAACAATGCGCTGATACATGGTAGCTATATCTGCAACACGGGTCTGAATCCAGTTCTGTTCACTGATCTTTTCAGTGAAATCTTTTTCTTTTTGATTATAGATTTCAAGCGATTCCGCCATATCATTGAACGATTTCGCTATTTCCCCAATTTCATCAGTGGTCCGCACCGGGATTCTTGGTATGACCGACAAATTTTTATAATCGATATTTTCGATGACCTTCGTAATTGATTGCAGATCTTTCGATGTACTGCGGATCATCCAAACAACCGTTACGGAGATGACCAAAATGCTGAGAATAACCGCAAAAATTACAAATCCGATCATATCTTCATAGGTTTGTTTCGAATTACTTAAAGTATCTTTCATGACACCTTCTTGGTAATCCTTAAATTCATCCATCGTACTGATGACTTTCGTTCGCTTTTCCCTTTGGTCATCCATCAGGCTTGAAAGATTATCCGAAGAGTTTTCCGATTTTATCTTTTGGATGATTTCAGCCTCCGTTATGGAGTAAGAAGCATATTGGGTCTCGAACTCTTTCAATAATTGCTTCGCTTTCGCCTGATTTAACGAACCTGATAACCCGGCAATTTTTGATTCAATCAAATTATGATTCTCATTGATGATTTCGAGGCTCTCTGCTCTTTCTTCTTTATTTGCATCATTAGCTGCAAACAAAATCTCACGGTCCGACCTAGAAAAAAGCTGACGGATTTCCATCGAAGCTTGAACTTTTTCATAGCGATTTTCAACTATTTCAGTCATGCTGCTCTTTAAATTGTTTAGCGTAAACATCATGAATGAAAGTAAAATAGCCAAGAAAAGCAAGATCAAACCAAATCCCAACATTTGCTTTTTCTTAAAACCCATTTTTTTCCGCCCACCTTCAATACTTATTTATACCAGCCCGAAATAACGGCTTGCAAAATACTAGAACTCACCTTATATTCTTTGAAATGATATATAGATAGTTTCATTGCTCAAAATCAATTTTAACATTTTCCAGGCTAAAATGGTTACCCACACTATCATTTTACATGAATTCCTTTTCCAATTAAGCAACAGTCTGCCTTACCATTGTCATAAACACCCAAATATATGGTTCGTACATAATAAAAGCCGAAAGTTTTCACTTTCGGCTTTTGGTTTGATCCTGTTTATTTAATCTTCTTCACTTCAACATATAAAACATGGTGGCCGTCCATTTCCTTTACAGTAAATTCATATCCGGCGTATTCAATTCTATCCCCGACAGCAATTTCAAATCTGCCTGTCAGGAACCATCCTCCCAATGTATCGATATCTTCCTCCGGCAAATCGATCGCAAGGGTATCATTAACATCTTCAACCAATGTTTTAGCATCGAATACATAATGCCCTTCATCAATTTTTTGAATGAGCGGACGTTCATCCTGGTCAAATTCATCACGGATTTCCCCGACGATTTCTTCAAGGATGTCTTCAACCGTTACAAGACCAGCTGTTCCGCCATATTCATCGGTCAAAACTGCCATATGGATCCTTTCCTTCTGCATTTTAAGCAGCAGATCATGAATGGCGATCGTTTCAAGAACACGGATGATGGGTGTTACAAAGGAATCCACCGTCAAAGCCGTTACATTATCTTCTGTAATCGTCGCTGTATAAAGTCGCTTGATATTGACCATTCCCACGACATTATCTTTATCACCGTCTATGACCGGATACCTTGTGTATTGTTCTTCTTGAATCAGTTCAACAACTTCCAATAATGGCATGCCTTTTTCGATAACGGTCATTTCCGTACGCGGAACCATGATTTCATTGGCAATACGCTCATCAAATTCAAATATCTGATTGACATATTTGTATTCCGATTGGTTGATCTCACCGCTTTTATAGCTTTCCGATAAAATGATGCGCAGCTCTTCTTCAGAATGGGCCATTTCGGACTCGGACGCAGGCTTTAATCCGAACATGCCCGTCAGCAGACGTGCAGAACCATTCAGTAACCAAATGAATGGGTACAAAATGCGGTAAAAGAGAATTAACGGCTTTGCAAATAGCAACGTTACCTCTTCTGCCTTTTGAATCGCAACCGTTTTCGGTGCGAGTTCGCCGACTACAACATGAAGGAATGTCACGGAACCGAACGCGATCAGGAACGAGATGATGTGACTTACAGATGCCTCTAATCCCCATTTAGTGAACAATGGTTTTAAGATCGCCTCGACAGTCGGTTCACCCAACACCCCTAAACCTAAGGCGGTTACTGTAATCCCCAATTGACAGGCAGATAAGTACTCATCGATATGCGATGTCACTTTCTTGGCTGCGAGGGCATTTCTATGCCCTTCTTCAATTAATTGATTGATCCGGGAACTTCTGACTTTCACGATTGCAAATTCCGATGCAACGAAAAATGCGGTTAATGCTATTAATGCAGCTACTGCCAATAATTTTATAAAAATCTCCAATATGTGCGGGTTCGCCATATAGTTCCAATCCCACTGACCTTCGGATTAGACATGTACGGCTTAATCCCAAGCACCTCCTGTATAAATGGTTATTTTCGTTTAATAAGCGATTTTTTCCTTATAACATGAACCAAAACCATTTAGCCTTAATATGCACCTTTGTGCATAAAACTATAGAGCTAAATTTTAATCATACGAGCAACACTAGTAATGATTGGATCAAGGCCATGCTTTCACGGGATATCTGTTTTTTTAGAAGAAGCTCACTTTTTCCGTCCTTTTCAATCAAGCTGATGAATTCCTGAAGTTCTTCGTTCAGGCCATCCATTTTATTCTTGAGCTGAAGACCTTTTTCCTCAATTGCTGATGCGGCTTCCTTATCCTTTTTAAGTATTTCTTTAATATCTTCCAATGTAAGGTTTTCTCTTTTGTATCCTTCGATACGGCGGAGCCTTTCAAGTTCACCGACTGAATAATAACGGTAATTAGAGGCGGAACGTTCTGCTTTAAGCAAGCCAAGATTCGTATAATAATCTACGGTTCGTTTCGTAACATTCGCCATTTCCGCCAACTCGCCAATTTTTAAAGTCTCGTTCCCAACATAGCCCCTCCTAACCGTCACGTTATGGTTTAGACACATCTAAGATATGTCTATTCTTCCTGACGTTTTATTCTATTCCATAATCGTACATTATTTTAATTGAAATGAAAAATATTTATTATCCTCTTTACCCTTCATTGGAAAAATAAAAACCGATTAATTGAATAATCGGTTCAGACTGTAGACAAACGATTGCCTGCATTTTTTGAGAGTGTATAAAATATGAAGGCTGATTGGAACGTAAGGCACTCGCTTTCCGCGGGCGGTCCGCCTCTGCTTGCGCCTGCGGGGTCTCCCTTGGACACGCTTTTCCCTCAGGGATCTCGAACATCCGCACCAATCAACTTTATCTAAAAATTAAGATGGAACCATTTTTGTCCATAAACTCAAACCGATTAATGGTTTAATTTATCATTTACTCCACGGGGTTTTATTTTTTTGTTTTAACTGAGAATTGATTGCTCAGTATCTTAGGACCGCATTGGCATAGGGAAGAATGCTTCAGCTTTTTTATTGGTGTTCCGCATGTTTCACAAACTTTTGCTACCATTTATACTGTCCTCCTCACTTTAATTTCATGATAAATATATTATACTACTTTTATAATAATAATCAATACTAAATTAAAATTATTATAAATAAGGATAACTTTTGTTTTATTGACCTTTCTCTTCACAAGGGATTAAAATAAGGATAAAATATAACAAAACACATCAGGAAGGTTGGTTTTCTATGACGAGTGAAATTCGCTCCATTCCCCGTCCCTTAGTACGTACGAATCAATGGGTCATTTTCTTAAGCGTAGCCACCGCCTTATTAACGGGTCAATTATGGATATTAGCCATTCCTTTAACAGCGGGACTTTTGGGTCTTCTCTTTAATTTCAATCCAGTGATGCGTCTTGCAAAGCTCTTTCTTAAAAAGAAACCGTCCGATTATATTCCTGAAGATCATTCACAGCAGCAATTCAACCAGGCCATAGCAGTCGTTTGCTTAGGACTTGGATTCACTTCTTTTTTGCTTGGATGGAATGTTACCGGATATATATTCACCTTGATGGTCGGAATGGCTTCACTCATAGCCATTCTTGGATTCTGCATCGGCTGCTTCATCCTTTATCAATGGAAGCAATATTCCTATCGCCGATCTCAACGCCAATAGCACACATAAATGGGACTGACATACGTCAGTCCCATTTATTATTCGGCTGTACGTAAGGAATTACTCTTTTTGACCCAGATGGCTGCCAATGCAATCAGCAAAATCAATAGTGCTTGCGGCACCAGCGTTTCCATTGTTGGATAAAGACCTATCGTTTCTATAAACGGGAAGGCGCTGATCGTA
This sequence comes from Bacillus sp. 220_BSPC, assembly GCF_001054655.1. Taxonomy (NCBI): domain Bacteria; kingdom Bacillati; phylum Bacillota; class Bacilli; order Caryophanales; family Bacillaceae; genus Bacillus; species Bacillus sp. 220_BSPC. Next base: position 53,223 of record NZ_JVPL01000300.1, on the reverse strand, counting down.
TTTGTCTGTATCACTTGCGATACCTGAAGTGAATGGATGGATACTCCAAGAATCTTGAAAGCCAAGGCATATATGAGTATCGTTGCCACTTTAAAAAATAGGGTCATCGGTAATTTCACACTGTACCGCAGCATGACGAAGCCAACTGCCGTTAATAAAAGGATTGCAAGGAAAATCCCGCTCAGCAGCTGCTTTAATTCCATATAAGGAGCCATTCCCGCATAAAAGATAATCGTCTCGGCACCTTCACGGAATATGGATAGAAAACTGATTAAAGCGAAAGAGATGATGCTTCCCGTCGCTATGGCTTTGTTCATTTGCTTGTCGATATACCGGTTCCATGCATGTACATTCGATTTACTATGAAGCCAAAGACCAATTGTCAACATCATTGATACGGCTATTATCCCAGTGATTCCCTCAATATATTCCCGGCTTGACGCAGCCGTGATCTGTGAGAAGACAATATTGATTATGACCGCCAATATGGAACTGGCAGCTAAACCCGCACCAACCCCTGTCCAAATCCATTTTTGTTTGTCCGCTTGCCCGATTTTCTTTAGGAAAGACAATAATGTAGCTACAATCAAGAGTGCTTCCAACCCTTCCCGTAAAAGGATCAAAGCGGCATCCCATGTTGTATAACCTGTATCATCAATTAAAGGGAGTAATCTAGTGTTTAAATCGGATACGATTCCCTTCGCTTCCTCCGACTTTACCTTTTTCGATTGCAATAGGCTGATTGCGGTCGGGACTTTCGTTTCCATATCGCCGTAAAGCTTGCTGTCCCTTGTGGAGACCTCCCCTTCGACATTAGGCCAAATTGTTAAGATTTCATTTAGCTTATCAATGGCGGAATCGATGTCATCCTTTTCAATATCCGTTGCACTTCCTTGTAAAAGTTGCGTTACATCCCCAAGTGAATAGATATTCTTCTGGCTTCCTTCTTCCACTTTACCAGCTAGGAAATCCTCGATTAGTCCCTTTAATTCAGTTAGGTTATTTTGGGCCTTTTCCGAATCAGGGGGGTCTTGAGTAATCGCTATCCGAACAAATGCCATTTTTGTTTCAAATTCGCCATATGCAGCAACACTTTTCTCCCTGACAATGACCTCTGCACCGGTCCATTGATTCAGGAGGTCGGTATATAGAACTTTAGCTTGATCAAAGTCACCTTCAGTTATCAAAGCGTTCAACTCATCTATTAAAGGAAGTATCGCTTCTAACCGTTCCTTATAGTCCGTTTTATCAACAGGGTTTTCAGCGGTATCATAAATAACAAGAGTACTTGATAATGCCGATAATCGCTTCTTGATTTCATCTGTGGAGACCTGGTCCCTCACAGCACTTTTTACCGCGGATAGCTTGTCGTCGACTTTCCTTGCACCCTCGCTGTCCGTTTTTATCGTTTTCCAATCTTTCTCGAATAGATCGATATTTTTCGATACTTCCTCAAGGTCTCCGGATTTCACCTTCATTAGACTATCGCCAATATAAACAAAAAGCTGATCATGGTTTTCACCCGCCGAAACCATCCTTATATTAGTCGAAAGAAATAAAAGGCTGACTATTATAACCCATATCCCAGTCTTCCATCTAGAAACGGCCATACTGGTCCCTCCTTATTCATGAACTAAAATCGCCAACCGGATAATATCCATGCTGGCGATTTTCACGTCATCATTTGAAATTTACATTTTATCCAAAAAGGGAATCCCCAATATAGCCACCCTTTTTCGCACCTGGTAAACAAGCGAACATGGCACTTCCCCTGTGAACGATATATTCGTTGAGTTTATCATTTTTCGCTAGTCTCTCTTGTATGGGTATGAATTGTTTACTTGGGTTTCGCTGAAAACAAATGAATAGCAAGCCGGCATTGAAGCTCCCTGTTTTCGGATCCATTCCATCTGCATATGAATAGGAGCGCCGCAATATCTTTGCTTTTCCGTCCCCCCTGGAGAGACTCATATGCGAATCTTCTGGAATGATCCGATTTCCACTTGGATCTTTAGCTTCAAGATCCACGGTATCGAACTCATTCTTCATTCCTAGTGGAGCTCCACTGTCACGATGACGGCCAAATGTATTTTCTTGCTCTTTCAAGATTGTCCGGTCCCAAACTTCAATGTACATCTGGATTCGGCGCACCACCATATAACTGCCTCCAACAAGCCAGTCAGGACCATCCCCCGCCCTCACCCAAACATGCTCATTCATTTCATTATTATCATTCGTATCCGGATTGACCGTCCCATCCTTAAACCCGAAAAGGTTCCGCGGTGTCGTTTTTTGTGAATCGGCTTGCTTAGTACGTTGAAAACCTGTTTGTGCCCAATGAATGATCGTTTTCCCTCTTCCGATCCTCACCAAGTTCCGAACGGCATGAAAAGCCACTTGAAGATCATCTGCACATGCTTGGATACAAATATCCCCACCGCACCATTCATCATCTAACGCATCTAAAGGGAATTTGGGCAGGTCCTTTAATTCAGGAGGCCTTTTCGATTTCAAACCAAATCGATCTTTACCCTCTTTTGAAAACAGGCTCGGTCCCACTCCAAAAGTGATCGTTAAATTGGAAGGTGATAATTCTTTCGCTTCACCCGTATCCTTTGGGGGCATATTCGTATTAAGTGACGCTTCACCAATCAATTTCCCCGCTGTCATCTGAGCCGCAGCTTCTGTCCAATCCTTGAATAACTGGATTAAGTCGGACCTTTTATCCGTGGTTACTTGCAATGATGCGAAGTAAAGGTTATCTTGCGCTTCGGTGGTGATACCGGCTTGGTACGCTCCATAAAAAGGAACAATATCCTTGGTTTGACCCTTCGCCCTTTGTTCAGAAAGTGTCAGCAGCCCGCCAAATCCAGATGCTCCTATCACGACTCCGATTCCACCGACTCCTGCCGTTTTCAACATGTTTCGTCGACTTACCTTTTTTGTAAAAAGTCCGGTTTCATCTTTCGGCGTATGTTCCTTCAATTAAGATTCCTCCGTTACAATCCCTATTTGCGAAAGTGGTTCGGCCAATGCATCAATTGCTTGACTTAACTCTTTGACTTCAGCTTCCTTTAAATCCGTATATGAAATATAGCCATTCCCTTCCTTATGCTTTTCAAGCAAGCCGTATACATCGTCAAAACGTTGTTGGATTTCCGCAGCTAGCTTCGCATCCTTTTCTTTCAGCGCTGGAGTAAGCAGATCATAGATTTTTTCTGCACCTTCAACATTTGCCACGAAATCATACAGGTCGGTATGGGAGTATCGGTCCTCTTCTCCTGTCACTTTACTCGTGGAAACTTCATTCAATAAATCCACGGCACCCGTGATCAACAAATCGGGCGTTACCTCAACCGTTTCAACTTTGGCTCGAAGCAAATTGACATCATTCATTAATTGATCTGCATACTTTTCGTATCCGTTCGTTGTATTTTCTTGCCATAACCCCATTTCAATCCTATGGTAACCGCCCCACTCTTCATCTTTGACATCCCCTTCACGAGCATCGATTTTGGGGTCAAGATCACCAAATACTTCAGCGATGGGTTCCGCTCTCTCATAATGCATGCGGGCTGGTGCGTATAATTCCTTCGCCTTTTCTATATCACCGGCAGATACGGCCGTAGTGAATTTTTCCGTTGCGTTTACGAACTCTTCTATTTCACCAATGGCATATTCCCGGTACTCACTAGATACATCATCAAGCTTACTCGCACTCACTTCTTTGGCATTATCACCTGCCTGTTCAGTTCCTTCCTTTTCCTGCGCACAGCCAAATAATAGGCTGGTTGATAGTAAGACCGCTAATGACGCATGTGCTTTCTTCATTTTGTATTCTCCCTTTGATATGATTTGTAGATTTATATTAGCAGATAATGAGAATCATTATCAATATATATTTTTAATGGAAATGTGACATTATTCATTCTCTTTGAAAAGAATCCACGCTATCCCTTTTGCTTTCGCAGGATAAGTAGCTCCCAGCTGGCTAAAAATAAAAAAAGCAGCCTACATTTCAGCTACCTTTCACGCTCACTCATTAACTTGTTATTTTCTTTATCCATGATTTTTGTGATTTCCTCAACAAATTGATTGATCAATATTAGCTCTTGCTCATTATAAGCTGAGCATAATTCTTTTGTGGCCATAGAAAGCGATTGATAGTGCGATTTAATCTGTTCCTGCCTTTCCGGTATCGGCATAATCATGACCTTTCTTCCGTCCAATTGATCTCGTTCCCTTTTAACATAACCCGACTTCTCAAGGCGATTGATCAGTGCCGTAACCGAACCCGTGCTCAATCCTGTAATTTTGGATAATTCACCGGCGGTAATCGGTCCTGTTTCATTCAATATTTCAGCACTCTTTAAGTCCGTATGGGACACCCCTATTTTCTGGGCCATATTTTGTTGAAATAACACGGATCTCATTCCATACCGCTGCAATCTGTGTGTTAAACTCTCTAACAGAGCTGAATTCACCCTATTATCGCTTGACATAAAATGCCACCCCTTTTACACTTGAATTTATCTTGATTATCAAGATAAATGTTTTGTTTCATCTTAACGTTACCCTTCAACCATGTAAAGGAAATTCATGAGCTGGTTGATATGAAGGAGGAAAATAAATGAACGTTCAAAAAAAACAAAAATTCATTGTTGCCGGTTTATTGCTGGGTATCTTGATGTCAGCAATGGATAATACGATTGTTGCGACTGCTATGGGAACGATCGTTTCTGATTTAGGTGGATTTGATAAGTTTGTATGGGTGACATCTGCCTATATGGTCGCCACGATGGCAAGTATGCCGATTTTCGGGAAGCTTTCGGACATGTATGGAAGAAAGAGGTTTTTTATTTTCGGACTTATAGTCTTTTTGATTGGTTCCGCATTATGCGGCATGGCTCAGAGCATCGTGCAGTTAAGTATCTTCCGTGCAATCCAAGGGATCGGCGGAGGCGCCCTGATGCCTATAGCCTTTACGATCATTTTTGATATTTTCCCACCTGAAAAACGGGGAAAATTAACTGGCCTTTTCGGTGCTGTATTTGGGGCATCAAGCGTATTGGGACCACTTTTAGGTGCCTATATTACCGAATACTCCAGCTGGCACTGGATTTTCTACGTCAATGTTCCGATTGGGATCATTTCTTTATTTTTCATCTGGAATTATTACAAGGAGTCACCCAACACCCGAGAGCAAAAAATTGATTGGGGTGGCGCAGCAACTCTCGTCATTTCCGTTATCAGCTTAATGTTCGCTCTCGAACTGGGCGGAGAGTATGGCTGGAGTTCCTCTCCCATCATAGGCCTGTTTGCCAGTTTTGTGGTTTTCTTCGTTTCATTTTTCTTTTTCGAAAAAAGAGCAAAAGATCCAATCATTTCATTATGGCTGTTTAAAAGGCGATTATTTGCCACTTCTCAGATTTTAGCCATTCTTTATGGCGGTACATTCATTATATTAACCGTCTATATCCCGATTTTCGTGCAGGCAGTTTACGGTGGTTCCGCAACAAATGCAGGACTGATCCTAACTCCCATGATGCTTGGTTCTGTATTCGGCAGTGCAATTGGCGGGATATTCAATACAAAGACAAGCTTTCGTAACTTAATGACGGTTTCCGTCATCTGTTATTTTGCAGGAATGCTTTTATTAGGGACCATCACCCCTGATACCAGCAGGACTTTATTAACTTTGTACATGATTTTGACTGGATTTGGCATGGGCTTTTCCTTCTCCCTCTTGCCTATAGCATCCATCCACAACTTGGAACCTAGATACCGGGGGTCGGCCAACTCAACAAACTCCTTCCTTCGTTCTTTTGGGATGACACTCGGTGTAACGATTTATGGAGCGATTCAGAACAATGTATTCACAAGTAAAATGACGGATGCGTTTAAAGGAATGCAAGGAAGTCCGGATACAGCCGGATTGATGGAGGATCCACGCCAGCTCTTCCAATCGGATGCACGTGCCGAGATTCCGGATTTTATCCTGGATAAAATCGTTCATGCGATGTCCGATTCGATATCATTGATATTCACCTTGGCTCTCATTCCGATCGGTCTTGCAGCCATCACTGTGTTCTTTATGGGAAAAACAAGGGTGGAAACACCTTCGAAAAAGGAATCCTTTCAATAAACAAGAAGCGCTGCACTTCCAGCGCTTCTTGTATTTTCATCTCCCTTCTATAAAGGAGGTGATGATTGCCGAAAAATCATTCGACTACTAAAATATAAGTAACACATTCACATACCGAGGTGAGAAGTTTGAAAATCGTATGTTTTGGAGACAGTTTAACCAGAGGCATTTCTTATGTTAGAGGGCGCCTTCGCATCATTAAAGAAAATTATCCAAACTCTTTAGCTAAGCTAACAGAATCTTTGCCATTCGTCGAAGTATTGAATAAAGGGGTTTTCAATGATAACTCCGACCTGTTGGTTAGCCGGATCGAGAAAGACGTCATGTCGGAAAATCCCGATATCGTATTAATAGAAGTCGGTGGAAACGACTGTAACTTCCATTGGGACGAAGTGGCCAAGAATCCAGATGGTGACCATGAGCCCATCGTTCCAATCGAACGCTACCTGGAAAATATCACACAACTTGTCAAGCAGGTTCAGGACAAGCATATTACCCCTTTCCTTTTAACTCTTCCGCCACTGGATCCTGCCAGGTATTACAGATCCATCGCCGATAAGTTCGGTCATTCAATCGGGCATTTCGTTTCCCATGTCGGCGGTATTGAACATTGGCATGGGATGTATAATCGCCAATTGAAAAGCCTTGCAGAGGAACTAAAGGTGCCTTTGATCGACGTCCGTTCCTATATTAAATCCTCCGGTGACTTGGGTCCCTTGATTAGCGATGATGGCATCCACCTCACTTCAGAAGGATACCAGCAAATGAGCCTGGCCATTTTCAGTGATTTGCGGAAGCATATGGAAGTTGATAGGTTTACTCAGCCATAAAACGGTAAAAAGGCAAAGCATGGCGCTTTGCCTTTTTGGGTTTTACAGACTTTTCACTTCCACGTTTTCCGGAAGCTTGAAAGGGTTTTCGGTATTGATCCGGTCATAAAACATCATCCCGTTCAAATGATCTAGCTCATGTTGAAACACGATTGCAGCAAAGCCCTTCAGCCGCATTTCTATTTCCTCACCATTACCGTCCAAAGCTTTGATTTTAACCCGTTCATAACGCGGTACATATCCTTTAATATCACGGTCGACAGAAAGGCAGCCTTCACTTTGCGGTAAATAGATCATTGTGGCGGAATGGCTGATGATTTTCGGATTCACAAGGGCATATTCAAACAGCTTCCCCTTTTCGTCGGGAAAATACATGACGAACATGCGTTTATTCAAGCCTATCTGATTGGCAGATAACCCAACTCCTTCACGCAAGTTGAACTTCTTTTGGAGTTTTGGATCCTGACTGTTTTTCAGGTATTGCATCATGCATTCCAGCGTTTCACGATCTTCATCCGAAATCGGCAGGCTAACTTCATCCGTTACCTGACGCAGAATGGGATCCCCTTCTCTAACGATATCCTTCATCGTAATCATATAGTCTTTTATAAATTTACTCATAGAACTTCACACTCTTCTACCATTTTATTTTTTCATGACTTAGACCATTTCACTTTAGCATTTCGCATTTAAAAAGTCTAATATGCCGGTTAGATTAAATATTTCTAAATTCCGGACTCTTTAAACTCTCATATATAAGTGTTATTTCTTACCTTTAACATTATTTACCTTTAATTTAAGGTACAAAGACCTATAGATTACATGTTTAAAAATTTTATACTGAATATATATTCTTAAAGGAGATGAAAAATTGAACTCGAACTCTAAATTAGTTTCGAAATTGCTGCCGTTCCTTACGGCTCTCATTGTGATAATTGCTGGAATCAGTTGGTATGCTGTTACTCAGTCAAAGGATATGGTCATTCCTTTTTCATCCGTGGAAAAAACGATTAAAGCCCAAAATGGAGCTCTTGTCACCATTGAAGAAAAAAGAAATGGCACTCTTCACATCTCCACACCAGATGGAGAATACGTTTCCAGTATTCCTCCCAACAGTCAAATGATCAATAAACTTGTCGAAACTTATAACGTTCAATATTCTTTTTCATCAACTAATAAATCAGCATTATGGATTTTAGGCGGGTTAATGGCGGCTCTCGTCACAACCGGTGTCATTATACAGAAAAAATCAAAGGGCGGATTGCGGATCGGCAGCAAAAAACAAAGCCTTTCCACCCCAAAACCCCTGCCAGAGATAACTTTGGATGATGTAGGCGGTTTGCAATCCGAAATCAAACAGGAAATCCTTCAGACACTTACTACACTAAAGGAACCTGAACGTTCAGCTAAAATTGGAATTAAGCCGCCTCAAGGCATTTTATTATACGGCCCTCCTGGAACGGGGAAAACGCTGCTTGCACAGGCAATTGCAAAAGAGCTTGGTGCAAACTTCTTCTCAACGAGCGGTTCAGCCTTCAACGAAATGTTTGTTGGAGTCGGTGCAGCCCGAGTCCGCAGCCTTTTCCAAAATGCACGTAAGCAATCGCCAGCTGTCATTTTCATCGATGAAGTGGACGCATTGGCTGGTAAAAGGAAACCTCATGGCGGGGAAGAAGGCGAAAAAACGTTAACCGAACTGCTTGTCCAATTGGATGGAGGCCATCCAAATGAAGGCATTTTATTCATTGCAGCGACCAACCGGAAAGATATGCTCGATGAGGCATTTCTACGTCCTGGCAGGATTGATTTCTCTTTCCAAGTCCCACTTCCGGATACACAAGGAAGAAAGGAAATCATCGATATCCATACGAAGGGAAAGCGTCTAGCGACAGATGTCCTGGCTTCCCTGGATGAGTTGGCTGAAAGTACATCCGGTTTCTCCGGCGCTGACTTAAGCTCCCTTTTCGATACTGCCTCACGTCATGCCCTGAGGAATGAACAGGATATGATTCGTAAACAGGATCTTGATTACGCCATTGACCGTACGATTCTTGGAGCGACATCACGTACCTTGAATGACGCGGATACGAAGCGGCGTGTGGCCATCCATGAAAGTGGACATGCCCTTATTGCTGCTTTGACAAAGCCTGGTTCCGTTAGAAAGGCGACCATCATTCCGCGTGGGGAAGCCCTTGGATATGTAGCGCCAATACCAAAAGAACTTCATCTGGCAACAGCCAGTGAATTGCTTGATCAAGTCAAAATGATCTTGGCAGGCGGCGTGGCGGAAAGAATGTATTTAGGGGAACATAGCATCGGTGTAGGCGGAGATGTACAGCAGGCAAAACATCTGCTGGAACAAATGGTCGATACCGGAATGCTTCAAGATGGATTCACCCTCACCTTCAATAAAGGTGAGAAGGAGCAAAAGATGCAGGAATTATTCACGAAAGCGATTCAGGAAACGGAAATGTTGATTGACTCGAATCGCCTACAGTATGAAGAGCTCGTTGAAGAGTTATTGAAAAAAGAGACACTTGAGGGAACTGAAGTTCAGCGTATCGTTGACGCTTCGGAAATAACCGGCATATGCTCGAATGCATAATACTCTTCCCACTAAGTCTTAAGAACTGATTTCCAGAGCCTGTTTGCAATAAAACAGGCTCTTTTTTTTTGACCATATATGGAAGCAGAAATGATGAAGGGAAATTAACCAGATGGAATTTCCTCATCCAAATCAACACGACATGTTCCTTTACGGTTTTTCCTGCCCTTGTTGCTGCAATCCAAAGAACAATATTTACTATCTGCTTTTCTTGGTTTGTACTTCTTCCCGCATTGTTCACATTTCTTTAATTCATATTTTATATAGGCTGTCCCTTTACAGCTCTGGGAACAGTATTTAGCATTTTCGTTATAACTTTTAAATCCACGACCACATATCTGGCAAACGAAATTGGCCATTATAAATCCTCCAAATCATGCTAACTGACATTAGCCTTCTATCAATCTATCTTTTCGTACCGTTGCTGGAACTCCCCAATAGAGTTAAAGTTGCCCATTTATATGAATTTCATCAGTTTTGCACTTCCAGCCGAGTGATATTCAGATTCTCACATATTTGTTGAAAAGTGACTGATCTGTGGTGATCCTTAAAACTTTCGGCACTTACCTGATATGCACAAACGGCAAGCCGATACTCACTGTCTACCTTATACTGCCTACAGGTGAAGTCCGTTATTGATAGATTGCTATGTACATCAGTTAACTGAATGTCTTCCATGCCATGCCTTCTTACATTAAAGCTGTGCAAAGGTATGGATAAGCCCTTACCTATTGCTTTGATATAGCTTTCCTTCAAAGTCCATATATCATAAAAGGAAGAAAGTCCGTCTTCTGCTTCCAATACTTGCTTATACTCTTCTTCGGTAAAAAAAACCTTGGCCAGCTGTAACTCAAACGGCCCTATTTTCTCTATATCCACTCCCACCTCTGCATCATGCACGGCACAAACCACATACTCGCCAGAATGGGAAATATTATAATGGAACGATGGATAATCGGGCAGAAAGGGCTTCCCAAATGAATTTGTCCTCCATCGCAGTTCTTCCTTAACCGAACCGTATCGTTCTTTAAGAACAAACCGCACCATCAAATCCCCTATAAGGGAGCGGTAGGCATCATCCAACTTGACGAACCTTTTCACCCGCCGTTGCCTTTCGATTGAAACATGGACAAGCAGTTTATTTAAGTCGGACTCCTCTTTCTTTATGGGCAATTTACATATATATAGTTCAACCAATTCTCCTGCCCCTTCCCCTACTGCCAGCAAAATGAAGGGGAGGTCACTGGTAAAAATCCAGTGACCTCCCTCAAAAATTAACCGAATGAGTAACTTACCCGCTTTTGACCGGTTTTACATCAAGGGAATTAGCCCTGTCCTGTTTCGGTATGGTGGCCTTAAAATCATCCTTCTTTAAACGCATCGCAAATATTAGGGCTATGACGAGCAAAATGGCAGAACCGAAGAGAGCGAATTGATAGGATGATAAGTTAACATGCCCATTCGTTCCCATCGTGTCAGCGCCCACTGCCCCCAGGATGCTGGCTAGGATGGCGACACCCATCGCAGAGCCAATCCGGTTTTGAACATTGAACAATGTGGCGGCCATCCCCATCGAAGCCGAGTTGATATTAGTGAAAGTGGAGTACTGTATGGCCACAACTGTATGTCCCAAACATACGCCGACGCTAAATAACAGGGCCCGAAGGAACCACGGGTTGGCGGTCGGTCCCACGAGGCTAATCAAGGTATAAATGATGATTGTGCTAAGCAGCCCCATCTGGATCACCTGATGTATGCCCAGTTTCTTTGTAGTCAAAGGCATCATCCGGGATGCTACCATCAAACCTATGGCTTCCGGGAATGTCGTCAGCCCGCTTTCCAAAGCTGAAGCATGAAGCGCACTTTGATACATTAACGGAAACACAAAGAGCATCCCCAATAAGCCGGCCATTGAAAATAATGAGATGATGCCCAATGTCCGAAACAAACGATCGGATAATAAACGCAAATCAAGCATTGGTTGGTCCACACGCAGTTCCAATAGAATAAATGAGAGAATAAGAACTGCACCGATAATTCCTGTATACATGATAACGGGGGAGTCCCATCCTTTGGATGGTCCTATGTTCATTGCATACATCATCATGGAAAAGCCTGAAGCTGACAGCAGGAATCCTGGAAGGTCCAACCTGCCAGCCGTAGGCTCTTTATGTTCTTTTAAAAACAGTACACCGATTAACAGGACCATAATCCCGAAAGGAACATTAATATAAAATGCCCAACGCCAAGACATCTGCTCCGTGAAGAACCCGCCAACGATCGGACCAATGGCTGGTGCGAATGCAATGGGCAGCACAAGGGAACGGGAAACCTTTGGCCTTTCCTCCGGAGAGAACGTTCTGAATAAAATCGCCATTCCCACCGGTGTCAGGATCCCGCCTCCAGCCCCCTGCAAAACCCTGAACAAGTTCAAGGTTTGCAGATTATTGGCAAAGCCGCATAAAAAGGAAGCAGCCGTAAAGACACCCAATGCAATCAAGAAGATCTTCTTGGTCCCAAATCGATCCCCTAGCCAACCCGCTACTGGAAGGAAGACAGCCAGGCTAACTAAATATCCAATATTAATGCCGCTGGTTGAAGAAGGATCTAGGTTAAATTCATTACTGATTGTCGGGAGGATCACATTGACAATCGTCCCGTCCATCGAAACCATGAACATCGCTATGACATAAACGATGCACACTACTATTTTAGGGTCTAGCTGTATCCGGGATTTCACTTTGTTCCATCACTGCTGGCAACTAGTTTTAAACTATTGGGCAGCAAATCCGGCCAGTTTTTGTTGATGTATTCCAGGCAATCCTGCCGGCTTTCTTCCCGATATATGACGGACCAGCCTTCCGGAATAACCAAAAAGGCGGGCCAAAGGGAATGTTGACCTTCTTCATTTATCAATACATGGTAGATGCCATTTTCATTTTCGAAAGGGTTGGTCATCAGATATGTCCTCCTTCATTATTTTTTGCCAACTTCTTCATGGTGGATAGTTTGTTAGCGATAACCTGGCCAATTTCAGCAAGCGGTTCCGGCTGGCACATATCCTTATGGCGGCATTCAATATTATGCTGTTCAATCATTCCATGGATATATGGGTTCCATGTATCAGGATAAATGGGATCAAACCAGTCCGGAATGATCGTCGACCTGAAGAACAGCACATTCCCCTTAAAGGTTTTAGGTTTATACTCACCCATGATCCGAACAGAATTTACATATGTCTCTTTAAGGTTCAGGATCGTTTCTTCTTCTAAACTAGCCAATGCACTGCCATCTCGGCGAAGAATTTCTATGGCACTGGCATTATCCAATGGCTGGTCTCCTAAACTATCAGGATCATAACCTCCCAATGCCAGCAATGCGATTAAAGCCTCCTCATCATCCGGAGCCTCTTTTATTGGCAAGAAATGACTTGGATAAGCATCAAGGATTGCAACCAAACGGACGGCCTCTCCCTCATTTTGCAATTGAGTGGCCATTGCATGGACGACATTGCCTCCGAGAGACCATCCCAATAGATGATAAGGTCCTTCTGGCTGGATTGTCCGTAACTGATCGATATAGTCTGCCGCCATTTCAGTCAGTGTTTTCGGAAGTTGCTCCCGCTCTGATATTCCTCGTGCCTGTAACCCATAGATTGGATAGTCAGGGCCCAGTGCAGTCATCAATCCAGCGTAGCACCAGCTAAGCCCTCCCGCCGGATGTACACAAAACAGCGGAAGTTCCGACCCATTTTTCCTAAGCGGCAGCAGGACGTCCAAAGCACTTTTGCTCGTGCCCATTTCAAGTCGTTCAGCGAGCCCCGCAACAGTCGGAGCCTCGAATAGGTTACCAATACTCAACTCAACGCCAAGTGCTTCACGTATTTTGCTCATCAAATGGACGGCAAGCAGCGAGTGGCCACCTAGATCAAAGAAACCGTCATCTATTCCGACATGGGGCAAATCGAGAACCTCCATAAAAAGGTCGCACAGAATCTCTTCCTGCGGAGTCCTCGGTCCGCGCCCTGATTGATCAGTACCGAATTCCGGCGCCGGCAATGCCTTGCGATCCAGCTTACCATTCGGTGTCAAAGGCAATTCGCCCATTTCAACGAAAGCTGATGGCACCATGTAATCCGGAAGGCTGTTTGCAACAAATTGACGTACATTCGCCGGATCGAAGGTGACGTTTGACGCAGATACGACATATGCGACCATACGCTTATCACCCGGATTGTCTTCACGAACCACTACCGCAACTTGTTCAACATGGGAATGCTGAGCAACCAATGCCTCGATTTCCCCCAATTCAATACGGAATCCACGGATTTTAATCTGATGATCGGCCCGACCTATATAATCCAAAGATCCATCTACAAGCCAGCGGGCCAAGTCGCCTGTGCGGTACATCCTGCTGCCTGTTGAACTGAATGGGTTGGCGACAAAACGGTCAGCCGTCAAACCTGGCCGGCCTAAATAACCACGGGCGAGACCAGGTCCGGAAACATAAAGTTCCCCAACTACCCCTGGCGGAACTGGCTGTAAGCTTGCATCTAGCACATACACGCCCAGATCGGGTATGGCACAGCCAATCAGGCTATTTGCTTTTATGGATGTTATATCCCGATTAAGCTCAAGATAGCTGACATGTACGGTAGTTTCCGTTATTCCATACATGTTGATGAGATATGGCGCATTTTCCGGATGGCGGCTGTACCAGTTCTCCAAACGGCTCAGTTCAAGTGCCTCCCCGCCATAAATCACGAAACGTAATTTAATGTCCTGCCCTAGTTCCGGCATTTTCCGATCAGCCTGCATCAATTGATAAAATGCTGATGGGGTCTGGTTCAGTACCGTTACTCCTTCTTTAACAAGCAGTTGTAAAAATTCTTCCGGTGACCGGCTGATGGAATGAGGGACGACCACAAGCTTGCCTCCGTGAAGTAAAGCTCCCCAAATCTCCCAAACCGAAAAGTCAAAGGCATAAGAGTGGAACATCGTCCACACATCTTCGGAATTGAAATGGTACCAATGTTCCGTCGATCCAAAAAGTCTGATTACATTTTGGTGCGGGACCACGACTCCTTTTGGTAAACCGGTGGATCCTGAAGTATATATGATATATGCCGAATTTAAAGGTGATAACGGGTGAATTCGATCACGATCGGTTGGATTGAGAATTGAATGATGACCCAATTCTTTTATGGTACTGGCTTCATCCAATATGATTTGCCTGATATCATGCATCTCAGGAAGCTTGGAAGCTACACCCGAACTCGTTAGAACACAAGCAGGCTGAGCATCAGACAGCATGAACGTTAACCGATCATTTGGATATTCAGGATCTAAAGGCAAATATGCCGCCCCTGCCTTGAGTACAGCCAGCAATCCTACAACCATTTCCAATGATCTAGGCATGGCCAATGCAACGAATTGCTCTGGTCCTACACCTTTAGCAATCAAGAGATGGGCTAGCTGATTCGCTTTTTTGTTTAACTCCTCATAAGTCAAGGAAGTGTCCTCATATACCAATGCAATATTGTGAGAACACTGGCTTACCCGTTCTTCCAGTAATGCCGGTAAGCACTTATGCGGTATTTCTTCGGAACTTCCATTCCAATCCACAAGGATTTCCTTGCGCTCTTCAGTTGACATTATTTCCAATAGTCCAATTGGCCGGTCCGGTTGCGATATGGCGCCGTTCAACAATCTTATTAATCGATTTATTAACATCTCGGCGGTCTCACGCTTAAATAGATCTGTACTATATTCAAGGAAGCCATTTATCCCATCCGGACTCCCATTTTCAGCATGCTCTTCACGTAATTCGATCGTCATATCGAACTTTGAAGCGCCTACGCCATATAACTTCAGGTTGGATTGAATCCCCGGAAGCTCCAATTTCGGATCAGGCGTATTCTGCAGCGCCAGCATGATCTGGAATAATGGATGCCTAGATCGAGAGCGGACTGGGTTCATCACTTCCACTAAACGCTCAAAAGGCAAATCTTGATGCTCATAGGCATTTAAATTAACCCTTCGCACCCTGTCAAGGAGTTCACGGAAAGTGGGGTCGCCGGAAGTATCCGTCCGCAACACCAATGTGTTGATGAACATCCCTACAAGATCGCTTAAGGCATCGTCGCTTCGACCTGCTATCGGACTTCCGATAGGGATATCGTTACCTGCCCCAAGGCGAGTGAGGAGCGCCGACAGTCCAGATTGCAAGACCATGAATAAGCTGACGCCATTATCACGGGCCAAATTCAGTAAACGACGATGCATTTCAGGATTGATAGAAAAGTCTACGGTTTCACCTCTATAACTAGCCTCAAGGGGACGCGGATAATCAGTGGGCAATTCCAATTGATCTGGCAGATTGGCCAATGTTTCTTTCCAGTATTCCATTTGTTCAATGGCTAAACTGGATTCATCACCCTCACTCCCTAAAAGGCTTTCCTGCCAAAGCGCATAATCGGCATACTGTACTGGTAAAGGGGGCAGGTTAGGTTCTTCGCCTTTACTTCGCGCCACATAAGCTGCCGTTAAATCGCGGGTAAGCGGTGTCAGGGACCATCCATCTCCTGCAATATGATGTAATAATAAAACCAATACATGCTTGTCCGAGGCCATTGTGAAAAGCTGGGCACATATGGCCGGTTCTTTTGCAAGATTGAAACTATATCGCGCAGCTGTAGCAATTTCAGCTTCAAGTTCGGACTCTTTGATGTACGATACCAACAATTCCACTTGTGCTTCTGATGAATCCAGAACATATTGATGAGCTGTACCCGAGGTAACAGGGAAAAGCGTACGCAAGGTTTCATGACGCTCGACTACATCATTGATCGCAGCCTCTAGTGACCTAGTATCTACTTCACCGGACAATTCAACAACCAGTGGAATATTGTACGTTGGACTTGGTCCTTCAAGACGGTGAAGGAACCATAATCGCCTCTGTGCAAAGGAAAGGGGCACTGTTTCCGGCCTATCGGCTTTCTTTACAGGCAACCTTGCACTCTTTCCATTGGAAAGCTGTTTTACAAGTCCCGAAACTGTTGGTGTCTCAAAGAGTTTACCAATGCCTATTTCGACTCCGAATGTATCTCTGATTCGAGCCATCAGTGTTGAAGCAAGAAGGGAGTGACCGCCTAAATTAAAGAAGCTATCATCGATACCGACCCGGGAAAGACCAAGAACCTCGGCAAAAAGATCGCACAATATTTCCTCCTGCGGTGTTCCAGGAGCCCGATCTGATACAAGTGCAGTGAGGTCAGGCACAGGCAATTCTTTCCGGTTAAGCTTTCCATTCGGGGTCAATGGCAACTCGTCCATGGTTATGATTGCGGACGGCACCATGTATTCCGGTAGACCGCTGCCTACAAATTCCCGAAGTTCAACCGATTCCGGTGTCGCTTCCAAAGAAGGGACGATATAGGAAACGATACGTTTATCTCCAGGCTGATCTTCACGAACAATGACTGCAGCCTGGTTAACGCCAGGATGCTGGGTAAGTTTCGCTTCAATTTCCCCCAATTCGATACGATAACCCCGAATTTTGATTTGATGATCGGCCCGGCTGATATAATCCAATGAGCCATCCTCTCTCCAACGAACTAGATCGCCCGTTCGATACATACGGCTACCTTTTAATCCATAAGGATTGGCGACAAACCGCTCAGCGGTTAAATCCGGCCGCCCTAAATAACCACGGGCCAACCCTGTACCGGCAATATATAATTCCCCTACTGTTCCTTTGGGAACGGGCTTTAAAGCTGCATCAAGCACATATAGCTGTGTATTCCATATGGGTTTTCCTATGGAGGGCATACCACTTTGATGCGGATCTAGCGTAATGGATGATGACCATATTGTCGTTTCCGTAGGTCCGTATAGATTAGTCACTTCACACCCTAGTTCATGTAAGGCATTGATCAGACTAATCGGAAGGGCTTCCCCTCCTACAAGCACTCTAAGATTCTTTATCACATCCGGATAGTTCGTTACCAGCGAATGCCAAAGCGTCGGTGTTGCCTGCATGATGCTTATATCATGGTGAACGATCATATCAGACAGAGTCTTAGGGTCTTGAACCGTTTCCTTGGCAGCTATGACACAACTTGCCCCATTCAATAACGGCAGGAAGATTTCTAATCCGGATATATCAAAAGCTATTGTCGTTACCGCCAAGAGCCGATCCTGATGTTTCAAAGAAAATTGGCTTTGCATGGAAGAAAGGAAGTTAATAAGGCTAGCCGATTGAATCAAAACACCTTTCGGTTTTCCGGTAGAACCTGAAGTGTAAATCATATAAGCAGGATTAAGTGGCGAGACTGACCCCATACGTTTTTCATCATCCACATTTATATCCGGATAACTCCCAATTCCAAGTATGGTTTCTTCCTCATCCAAAACGATGCGCTCCGCTACATGGACACCCGATAATTTTGAAGATAATTCTTTACTTGTTATGATGGAAGAGGGCCGTGCATCATTAAGCATGAAATCGATTCGATCCGTTGGATAATCCGGGTCTACAGGTAGATAGGCCGCTCCCGTCTTTAACACGGCCAACATGGAAATGACCATATCCACCGAACGGTTCAGTGCTATAGCCACGAATTTCTCAGGTCCTATACCCTTCTCCAACAGAAGGTGGGAAAGGCGATTGGCCCGCTTGTTTAAATCCATATAACTAAGGACAGTATGCTCATCCATCACCGCTGTCAAATCAGGGGTTTTGGAAACTTGATTTTCAAATAATTTTGGTAAAAGCAAAGAAGGGAGTTCCTCTTCCGTTCTATTCCATCGTTGCAGGACTTGCTCCCGTTCCTCAGGTAGAAGCAGTTCAATTTCCCCGATTGATTGAGTCTCTGCTGCCGCAACCTTTTCAAGGAAATTCAGGAATCGCTTATGGTGAGCACTCAAATCTTCAATAGCATATACCTCTGGGTTTGCATCCAAATCAACCCTTAGCCCGTTACCATCGGACTTGTCATAAATGTTAATCGACAAGTCATCGACAGGTCCTGTTGCCAGCTTATGTGTGATCGCTTTACTTCCCGAAAAATCCAGTCCATAATCAAACGGCATAATATTAATTTGAGGTCCGAATAATCGCTGGTTGTCACCCAGCAGTTTAAGGTCCCGACGCAATTCTTCATGTCGGTAATTTTGATGTCGGCGGATGGTACGGACTTCCTTCGACACTTGCTTCACTAACTCTTTAAAACTCATCTCAGGTTTTACAGACAACCGGAGCGGCAACAGATTCATGACCATACTGGGGATATTCAATGAGGAAGATCCCAACCGGCCCATCATCGGTAAACTCAGGATGACATCTTCCGAGCCTGTCAATCGATTTACGTAAACGGCCGTTACTGCAATCACGACTTCATGCCAGCTTCCTGAATATGTATGTGCATTCGCTTTTAAGGATTGTGTAGCGGCAGATGATAGATAACCCGTTTGACTAATGAATCCTTTAGAAGTCCGGGGGGCTCGATCAGCTAGGCTCATAACCTCTGGCTGATCAGCAAAACGGTCTTGCCAATACTGGCGATCCAGTTCGAACTTCTCGGATTTCCTGTACGCCTCATCTTCCTCTAGAAGTAAGTGTAAAGGAGCGAAGGCACCTTCCTCCAGATTTTGTCCCTTTTGAAGAGCTGTATATAGTTTAGCTACCCGTTGCGAGATAAGTGAAAATCCAAAAGCATCCATTACAATATGGTGAATCCGCTGATACCAGAAAAAGCGATCTGAATCCACTTTGATCAAGGCTTGATTGAAAAGTGGATCATTTTTCAAGTCAATAGGTTGAGCCAGGTCTTTTTTCATCCATTGCATAGCTTTATCCCGTGGGTTTTCCTCTCCACTGATATCAATGAATTCAAAAGGAAATTCACTCGATTCCCCGCTGACCTGAAACGGTCCATTATGATCCTCACCAAAGCGGACGTGTAAAAACTCCGCCTCCATGACTGCCTGTTTCAGCGCCTGTTCAAATTGTTCTATATCAATCCGGCTATCTATTTCTATGTATTCCCCTGTGTTATAAATTGGATTATCCGGCTCCAGTTGCTGAGCAAACCAGATACCGGATTGTGCGCCGGACAATTGCCAGCGCACATCTTGGTCCTGAATATTAATCACTCCGTTTTACCTCCTTCTCTTTGGATTCAGTCATGCTAACGCCTTTTGGGAAGACATTAGTTCCCACCAAGCTGCGATTGTCGGTTTTTCAGCCATCTGCATGAAATTAATTTCAGCCCCTTTTCCCCTTAGGATCTCAACAAGGGTCATCATTCTGATCGAATCCATTCCAAGATCCACTAGATCCTCGTCATCATCAATATCTGATGGGGATTCACCCAGAAGATCTGCGATTTGATGCCTTAGGCCCTGCAATGTCAAACCGTGTTCATCATTTTCTTCAATGGGTTCAGCGAATGATTGCTCTTCGCTTTTCAATTGTTCAAGCAATAGAGATGTTGAGGTTGTTACAGCACACCGTTCAGCTGCATATTTAATCGCCATTTTATGTTCTTCCAATGAAAAGTCCGCTACTGCATCAGATACCAAAAATGGTTCTATATCCTGCATAAAGGCTTCACTTGCTGTCAACAAACATCCAATATGGGCATATACCCCGCAAATGATCAGTTGATCACGCCCTTGTTCTTCCATCATCTCTAAAAGGTTCGTCCTTTTAAATGCGCTATAACGCCATTTAGTCAGGACGATGTCATCCTCACTTGGAGCGACCTCATCCACCACTTTCGTTTGATTGATATCATCATCAAGTCCCGGGCCCCAAAAATCTGTAAGCAGTGCCCGATCTTCCGGGTTTTGATTACCTGGTTGTGCTGTATAAACAACAGGGATCCCCAGTTCCACACAGCGACTTTTGATGCTCTGAATATGTGCTATCAGTTCAGTTATCGGTGACTCGCTTGCTGTATAGTAATTAAGGAAATATTGCTGCATATCATGAATGAGAAGCACTGAACGCTTTGGATCCGCTTTCCAGGCAACCTTATTTTTTGGTAATTCCGATTCAACAGGCATTGCATATGGGGTGATAGCAGGAATAGCCATCAAATCACTCCTTCTATGGTTTTTTATTTATTTCATCGTAATTCGACTGTTAAGTTTATCTGATATAGTTTGTCGCAATGCTTTCTTACTCACTTTACCTAGCGGCGTTTTTGGGAAGGAATCAATGAACTCAACCCGGTCAGGAATTTTAAAGACGGCAAGCCCCCGCTCCTTCAAGAATTGTTTAAGTTCCTTTGCCGTCGGCGCATGATCGCGGGGTATCACAAATGCACATGATCTCTCCCCTAGATAATCGTCCGTCATGGAAACGATGGCTGCATCATGTACTGCATCATGGGCCAGGAGATGATTTTCAACTTCCTCAGCGGCAATTTTTTCACCGCCACGATTGATTTGGTCCTTATCGCGGCCTTCCACGACTATATAGCCCGAATCGGTCATGCTTACCAAATCACCAGTTCGATAGAATCCATCCATGGTGAATGCCTTCGCATTATGCTCTTCGGCTTTATAATAACCGCAAATGGTATAGGGTCCTCGCGTTAACAAATGTCCCACTTGCCCCTGTTGGACATCCCGGTCTTCCTCATCGACAATTCGGATTTCATCATATTCCGACATCGGCCTGCCTTGTGTGTTGATGATGATTTCGTCAGGATCGTTTAGTCTTGTATAGTTAACTAGACCTTCTGCCATGCCAAAAACTTGCTGTAACTTGCAGCCGAAGGCGGGAGTTACCCTACGGGCAGCTTCTGCACTGAACTTAGCTCCCCCAACCTGAATCACTTGAAGGCTGGATAAATCATGGTCACGGGTAGATACTGCATCAAGCCATCTTAAAGCAAGAGGCGGTACAAGAGCTGTGATCGTCACACCTTCTTTTTCAATAAGCGGAAATGCCTCATCAGGACTTGGACCTGGTGAAAGGACTACCCTGCCGCCTGCATAAAGGGTACCAAGAATACCTGGCGAGCTAAGTGGATAGTTATGGGCAATAGGAAGAACTGCGAGATAAACACTATTCATATTCACCTGGCAAATTTCCGCGCTAAGCCTCAAACTGTATATATAATCATCATGTGTTCTTGGGATCAATTTTGATAATCCAGTACTTCCCCCTGATAATTGAAGAAAGGCAATGTCACATGAATCCACTTTTGTTTCATTCTTAGTTGGGTCGATATATAAATCCGCCAAATTCACGAATTCTTCTTCTTCCCCCAGGACAATCACGTTTAACAACGTATCGTTCTTGCTTTTTGCACCTCTTGCAAGATCGCGATAGTCAAATCCGGCATGCTTGTCCGGGATGATGTAGGCAACTGCCTCAGCAAACTCGCAAAAATAGTTAATTTCACTGCTTCGGTGCGACGGCAGAGCAAATACAGGCAATGCCCCTAATCTAAATAGTGCAAAACAAACCTCAAAGAATTCGATTACATTGGGCAACTGGACCACCACTCGATCACTTTTCTTTATTCCCAGTTCCTGAAATCCAGCCGCTAACCGATCGGCCCCATTATCCAATTCCGCATA
This sequence comes from Bacillus sp. 220_BSPC, assembly GCF_001054655.1. Taxonomy (NCBI): domain Bacteria; kingdom Bacillati; phylum Bacillota; class Bacilli; order Caryophanales; family Bacillaceae; genus Bacillus; species Bacillus sp. 220_BSPC. The sequence goes on along the minus strand of NZ_JVPL01000300.1, from coordinate 31,047 downwards.
GCTCATGTTTCTTTCTCCGCTTGTGATGGCGATGCGCTCCCCATGTACCTTGGCACGCTCACGCAACATTTCCCCGAAGGTTTCCCCTTTCCAGCACCCTTCCTTTCGATATAAATCCGCAAATTCCTTAGGCCACGAAGTACACCCTGTTAACATCCTTTATCCCTCCACACACACTTTAATTTAGTGATTTTGCATCTATTCCCATTGCACGCAGCATAGTCTGAAATTTAGCTGATGTTTCCGCAAGCTCTTCTTCCGGTTTGGATTCTGCAACTACTCCAGCACCAGCGAATAAGCGAAGAACTTGTCGCTCTACTTCCGCGCAACGGATGGTAACGACCCATTCCCCATCTCCTTCTGCATCGCACCAACCAACCATTCCTGTAAAGAATCCACGATCAAATCGTTCGATTTCCTGGATGGCTCCTCGTGCCAGGTCCGTCGGTGATCCACATACAGCAGGAGTCGGATGAAGTGCAATCGCTAGCTCCAATGATGAAGTTGCGGGATCATTAAGCTCACCTTTTACTTCCGTCGATAGATGCCACATGGTTTCGGTATGTATCACTGTTGGTTTTTCCGGCACATCCATCGTTTTGAAAAATTTTCTCAGCGCCTCAGCTACGGCATGGACAACAACAGCATGTTCATGTAAATCCTTGGAGGAAGAAAGTAACTCGTCCGCTCTCCGCTTATCCTCGATAGGGTCATCACTCCTTGGTCTGGACCCTGCCAATGGATTTGCCAGAACCTGTAACCCCGACCTTGAAACAAGCAATTCTGGGCTAGCCCCAATCAGCGTTTTCGAGAATGGGGTATCACCTTCTCCCTCGATACTTTGAGGTAAATCCACGGCAAAGGTATAACCGTTCTTGTTATGTTGAGCTAGATTATGAAGTAACGGATTGATATTCACTGTTTCTGATGAAGTAAGATGCAACGTTCTTGATAGGACAATTTTGTCAAGATGCCCGCTTTTTATATACGTAAGGCCGCGTTCCACCCCCTCCTTATAAAGGGAAGGTTCGGGTACCGACTTCATTTCATAAGTCGGCTTTTGGGTTTCCATTGAAAAGCTGGCGTCATTATCTTGCAAAGGGACTGATGAACGTATGTTTTCAGGTACAATAAGTTGGGCGTCCTTTTGATGATCGAATGGTACAGCACCCGTTACCACTGGATTGGCATGTCCTTCCACGTTCGCCTGTTTTAAAGCAGCAGCCACTCTTGCGGCGAGACTTTCCATTTGATTCGCATTTTCTTCATCTCTTGGAACCGTAATGAAGGAACCTTTTCCCAATAGTGTTCGGTTTGGCGATGCAAGGAAAAAGTCACCAACCTCATACTCGTCCAACAGCTGTTTTTCCAAGATGGCAGAATCGCCTTTAAACTTCGACATATTAAAACCCCTCCGATTTCACTTAATATTCAGACTCATGCATGAATGGTCGTCTTAAGCACCTAAAGTGGCCCCACCATCCACACATAAATTACTCATTGTAATGTGATTTGATTTATTCGATATGAAAAATAGGATTGCGTCCACTATATCAGTAGGCATGGCTATTTTTTTCAGTGGGATTCCTACCTTGAATGCATCAGGCATACCATTTATGACAGCCTCGGCACCATTCTCTTCATTCCACAGGGACCATTGCATCTCCGTGTCCGTAGATCCGGGGGAAACGATATTGCAGCGGATATTATATTGGGCCAATTCCAACCCTAAACACTTCGTAAACATGACGGCAGCTGCCTTCGATGCCGCATAGGCAGCCAAGGAAATTCTCGGTACACTTGCGGCATTGGATCCGACCGTGACAATCGACCCTCTTTTTCTGGTCATCATGTATTTGCTCACTGAACGAGACAAATTAAAAACACCAGTGGAATTGACGGAAAATATTTTAGCCCAGTCTTTGTCACTGAATGACTCGATCATCCCTGTACGTAACACTCCGGCAACATTGACCAGTGTCTCTATGGGACCAATATCATTCTCAATTTGATCAACAATGCGATCGATTGCATGACTGTCGCTCACATCTGCTGGAAAGGCATATACCTCCAAACCTTGAGACTTCAATTCACTCACGTATTTATTAAGCTTTTCAGCATTATAATCAATGGCCGCGACAATCAGGCCAAGCTTGGCTAATGCCTGAACCACGGCACCTCCAATACCTTGAGCACCTCCCGTTACAAGCGCAACTTTCCCTTTACATTCCAAAAAGTCCACTTTGACACTCCCTTTCCTAATCAAATAATTCGATGTATAGCAGCTCAAATACAATCCCCTTGGCAACCCGGGGCGATACATGGCTTTAGCAATTGCTGAAAAAAGCAAAATACCAATTGATAACGATAATCATTATCAATTGGAATCTACAGGTAATGATATATATTTATAACTTACTGGTCAAGTGCCTTCCGTGGATTTACTGAGAAAGTCCTATTTCTTACCAGTCACATTTCTCTTTAAAGCAAAACGCAACGCCCTGTTAATCAAAGGCGGCAAAACTGAAAGATGCCCTTCCCCTTCAAACTCGTTGAATTGAACATTCACTCTGCTATCCTTCAAGGATAATCGTTTTGATAATTCCAAGGCATTTCCATTCATGCCGCTTTTATGGGTGCCTTCCAGCTCCCCCACGCCAAGCAATAAGGAAATATCACCATTTCCTTGATTCAATCGGGAAAGAAACTTCTCCTCCTCCTCACGGAACCACTTTTTGTTCCAATGGAGAGATGGGCTTCCAGCTATATATGTTTGGAAGGCATACGGTTTTTCAAAAAGAACATATAAAGCGAAAAGGCCGCCAAGGGAATGCCCGAAAAGCGTTTGGCTATCGTGATCCACTTTATACCTTTTATCGATTTCCGGTTTTAAATCTTCTTCTATGAATTTCAGAAAGTCTTCCGCTCCTCCATGCGAAGGCCATGGACTTCCATCCGGTCTTACAGGTAACTCGCTAACTGCAACAGGCAGAGTGTAATCATAATAACGTTCAGAAGAAAATGGTCCATTGGTGGCATAACCAATGCCTACAATGATGGCGGGAACCACTCCTGACTTTTCCGGCCGGCGAGATTGCAACCGTACCGCCTCGACCATCGTTCCAAATACCGAATTGGCATCAAGCAAATAAATGACTGGATATCCCCAGGATGGCGGCTCTTCCAATGGTTTTGATACAAAGATTTGGTATTCACGTTTCCCGGCACTCGACTGCATGGGAATCTGTTGAGTTCCTTTGATCGTAACCTCTGTGCTTGCAGCAGTTTTGTCCATTACGTTTTTGTCCATTTTTTTATGCATCATCTAAATGAATTCCCCCAACCTCTAATACTAGTAATTTTATTCAGGTGATTTTTAAAAGAAAATAATTGAGAAAGATTACCACAACATCGATAATGATAATCTTTCTCAATGGATATATCAACCATACACCGATAATTTTTTCCTATCATTTTACAAAAAGGGGCTTTCCCATTCCTTTATAACCCTGATTTTCAAAGCCTTTTGGACATACCCAAAACATTACTATGGAAAATTATTCTTGAAATAATAGAAAATTAATATTATATTAAATAACATGTGAAAGTGATAATGATAATCGTTATCAATATCATGCATCATTATGTGAAGCTATTGTTAATTTCAACGGGCAAAGGAAGTGAAAATAGATTGTCAACCAATAAGGATTTGTTTTTAAATCCTATTAAGCAGGGATAAATGACATTTAATCTATTCAAAAAGGGGAATCGGCTAATGAAAAAGCAATTATTCGTACTTGGAATGGCAACAGTATTCAGTTTGGGACTATGCGCTTGCGGCAATGCCGAAAAGACTTCAAGCGATGCTTCAGAAAAAAGCAAAGTGACGGATTCGTCTAAAAAAGAAACAAAGACCCAAACCGTCACATATCTGGATAAGGAGTATACAATCCCAGCCAAAGTTACCAGTATCGCCACTGCTAGTTTGGAATCAATGGAGGATGCAGCCATATTGGGGATTAAGCCTTCGGGTGTTGTTACTGTAGGTGGGGAAATACCTGAATATTTAGCTAAAGACCTCGAAGGTGCTAAGTCGATCGGTGAAAAAATGCAGCCGAACTATGAAACTCTTCTTGGGATGAAACCTGATGTCATCATGTGGTCTTCTAAATCTCCAGCTAATGTGACGGAAAAGCTGGAAAAAGTGGCGCCAACATTCCCTTATTCACATATTTCGACCAATTGGGAAGACAATCTGCGGTTAATGGCCAGCCTTACAGATAAAAAAGATGAAGCGGAAAAAATCATCACAACCTATAATGATGACGCCGAAAAAGCAAAACTGGAACTCGGTGAAAAGCTGAAGGATAAAAAGGTATTAGTCGTGAGAATCCGGAACGGCAGCCTATTCCTATATCCTGAGGATGTGTATTTCAACCCAGTAATCTATAAAGATCTTGGCTTGACCGTCCCTGAAGAAATCAAGCCAATTAAAGCACAAGAAATGATTTCATTAGAAAAATTTGCAGAACTTGACCCAGATTATGTTTTCTTGCAATTCTCGGAAAGTGAAAATGCACAAAAACCGGAAGCATTAAAAGATTTGGAAAACAACTCGATTTGGAAGAGCATCACGGCAGTAAAAGACAATAAAGTGTTTGTAAACTCGGTTGATCCTCTTGCTCAAGGTGGAACGGCTTGGAGTAAAACAGCTTTCCTGAAGGCTGCAACGGAAGAATTAGCTAAATAAACAGTAAGGTGCGTTGATTGATATGGCAAAAACAAATTCGTTACCAATAATAATTCTTTGTATGGCACCTCTATTGATTTGTTTCTCCATCGTATTATCGATTTTATATGGTGCCAAAAATATTGATTCCATAACGGTATGGAATGCCATTTTCCACTATGACTCTAGTAACGTTGACCATACGATCATTATGGCTTCTCGCTTGCCTAGAGTTTTGGGTGCCCTTCTCGTCGGGGCATTTTTAGCCATATCAGGAGCACTCATGCAGGGGATGACAAGAAATTATCTTGCATCCCCTTCAATTATGGGAGTGACGGATGGCTCTGCGTTCGTGATTACACTTTGTATGGTATTTGCTCCAGGTATGTCTTCATTCCAAATGATCCTCTTTTCCATGCTAGGTTCTGCATTGGGGGCCGGAATTGTCTTTGGTTTTGGGTCGCTGCTTCCAAATGGGTTATCACCCGTTCGATTAGCCATAATCGGAACTGTGATCGGGACATTTTTAAGCAGTATTTCTGCAGCCATAGCATCCTATTTCCAAATTTCCCAGAATGTGAGTTTTTGGTACAACTCGAGGTTGCACCAGATCGATCCCAATGTACTGAAATTGGCGATACCGTGTGGAATGGTGGGAATCATCCTCGCCCTATTCATCTCAAAATCCATTACGATATTATCTTTAGGCGAAGAAATTTCCATCAATTTAGGTCAGCGCACAAAAGTAATAAAAGCTGTGGCCCTCCTTTCCGTCATCTTCTTAACGGGAATCGCAGTGGCGCTTGTAGGGAAAATCGGTTTTGTTGGACTTATCATCCCCCACATCACCCGGTTTTTAATTGGGATTGATTATAAGTGGATCGTTCCATGTGCAGGGGTAATTGGTGCAGTTTTTCTAGCTTTGTGCGATGTCTTGAGCCGGTTTGTTAATTATCCATTCGAAACCCCAATAGGGGTCGTCACTTCCTTGATCGGCATTCCTTTCTTCCTGTACTTAATAAGAACGAGAGGGGGAGAAAAGAATGGATAAGAATGCACGGTGGCGCTTCACCATCACGATGACCATCATTTTATGTTTAATCGTCGTTACAAGTTATTTTAGCTTGATATCCGGAACATTCGACATGACCGTCAAAGCTGTCCTCCAAACCTTATTCCGGGTGAATCCAGTGTCCGATTTTGATTTGGTCATCTTTGAATTCAGGCTCCCCCGCATTGTGATTTCCGGTTTGGTGGGAGTGAGCTTAGGAATTGCGGGAACTGTCATTCAAGGGGTTACGAAAAATGGCTTGGCCGATTCCGGTATTCTCGGTATTAATGCCGGTGCTGGGACAGCCATTGTCATTTTCATGTTTTTCTATCAAGGTCAAAACAGCGGCTCGGACTGGATCTCCATTATGAGTTTTCCGCTATTCGGTTTGGTGGGCGGGCTTTTGGCAGCCCTATTGATTTTCCTTTTCTCTTGGAAGAATGGCACCCTGGACATGAGTCGCCTGTTACTGACCGGAATCGCCATAGGCTCGGCGTTTGGTGCCCTTTCCTTATATTTATCATTAAAAATGAACTCAACCGATTTTGAAATGGCAACGGTTTGGCTCTCAGGAACGATATACGATGCCAACTGGAAGTACATCGCATCCATGTTACCCTGGATGATAGTCCTGATTCCTATTATTAAGAAAAAGGCTTATTTACTTGATTTGTATCAGTTGGAAGAATCAAGTGTTAAAAGTTTGGGGATTTCAGTAGAAAAGGAAACGATCATCCTTTTACTTTGCAGCATCGGATTGGTGGGCGCCTCCGTTTCCGTATCGGGAAATATCGGTTTCGTAGGTTTAATGGCTCCCCACATTGCGAAGCACCTTGTAGGTATCCATCATAATCGGGTCATCCCGGTATCGGGAGCAATTGGCGCATTGCTGGTGATCGTATCCGACTTTATCGCAAAAACCGTTTTTGCACCGGCTGAATTGCCAGTCGGGATCGTCATCTCAATCATTGGTGTTCCTTATTTTCTTTATTTACTAATTAAAGCTAAAGCGTAGAAGGAGAGATGATCAGTGAGTATTCTCCGTACGGAAAATCTAGAAACGAATTACGAGAAATTCACGGTATTCAAGGACTTGAACTTGGAAATAAAAGAAGGCCTGGTCACTACCATCATTGGTCCTAATGGCTGTGGTAAATCCACCTTACTGAAGACGATAGGCCGTATTCTAAAACAAAAGAGCGGAAGCGTATTTTTACAAGGACAGGATTTACATAAGATCCATACGAAGCAGATTGCCAAGCAGCTGGCGTTACTCCCCCAAAACCCGGTTGCACCAGCCCAATTGAAGGTAGAGGAACTCATTTCATATGGAAGGTATCCGCACCGCAATAATGTAAATAAATTAACGAAAGAAGATAAAGAAACGATTGAATGGGCCATGGATATCACAAAAACCCTTTCATTTCGGAACCGGCAGATCGCCAATCTATCCGGTGGTCAAAGACAAAAGGTTTGGCTGGCAATGGCTTTAGCACAGAAAACGGAGATTTTATTATTGGATGAGCCAACCACCTACCTTGATATGGCACATCAACTAGAGGTTTTGCAAATAGTTGAAAAGCTTAATAAAGAACAAAAAATAACGACTGTCATGGTATTGCATGACATTAACCATGCGTCACGGTTCTCACATGAAATCATAACGATGAAGGAAGGGGAAATCGTTAAAATCGGTACCCCGGGGGAAATCATCACACCTGCCGTTTTAGAGGAAGTCTTTCGTATTCATGCAAGGGTGATGATAGATCCGGCCAATGGAGCACCCGTTTGTTTTGGTTATGACAATTTATCACAGCAAGAAGTATATAAAGAAGCCGTTTTATCCAATTGAAAGATGTGGTTCGGAAAACGTATAATTCATCAAATGATATTCCCGAATCAACTGACCCATACCAACACCTCCAACTCCTCAGGTATGGTTTCCATCTGAATTTTATAACATAGTTGATTGGAGAGGAAGGTACGGGACTCCTGCTTAGAAAAGCGCGTCTAGGGAGACCCCGCAGGCGCAAGCCGAGGAGGCTCCCCAACCGCCCGCGGAAAGCGAGTGCTTGGATTGGAAATCAACATCCAAACTGTACAAGCCATAAAAAAACTGCAGGCAAACTCACTTTAGTTTGTCTACAGTCTAAAGTCAAAAGGGATGTCGACAAGTCGACACCCCTTTTTTAACCGTTTTATAGTTTTTCCAACTGGATGATATCTGGTGTATTTTGTTTCTGGATCCCTGACTTTTGCAACTTCACTGCCGTTCCTTCAGGTAAGTTAGTGAATATAATAGGAGTGACCGTTGATGGTGCATTCCGTTTAATGAAATCTAAATCAATTTCCAAAAGAGGTGTTCCCTTTGTTATTCTTTGGCCTTCTTGAACAAGAGCTGTGAACCCTTCTCCATTTAATTTAACTGTATCCAAACCAACATGGATCAGAATTTCCAGACCATTATCCATTTTCAAGCCCAGTGCATGATTTGTCGGGAAGATACTTAGAACTTCCCCATCGATTGGGGATACTAGTTTTCCGTTGACTGGCTCGATAGCAAAGCCATCCCCCATCATTTTCATGGCAAACACTTGATCGGGAACTTGTTCTATCGGTAAAATGGTTCCTTCAATTGGAAGGACAAAGTCATTTGCACCCAAAGCTTGGTTTTCCTCTACTATATCCTCTGCCACTTGTGCAGATGGACTTGTTTTCACTTGGCTTGGGTCGACTCCATCCTTGACAAGCTGTTTCATTGCATTTGCAACGAATTCAACATTCGTTCCAACAATGACCTGCACACTCGATTTATTCAACTTCATGACACCGCGCGCACCATGCCGTTTTAAGGCTGCTTCATTCACATTTCCTGAATCGGCCACTTGTAAACGCAAGCGTGTTGCACAGTTATCAATTAGCTTTATATTCTCTTTACCGCCAAGATCTTGAATGAAAAGCGATCCCATATCGGTATATTTATCCCCTGTTTTCACAATAGTTTCTTCTTCCACTTCTTCCTCATCGTCTTCACGGCCAGGTGTTTTTAAATCCATGATCTTGATGACAAAATAGAAAATCACGAAGTAAACTGCCGCGTATACCAATCCAATCGGAATTAACCATAGCGGTTTTTGCGCAATACCAAAGTTCAAGAAATAATCAATGGCTCCTGCGGAGAATCCAAACCCATGATGGATATCCAATATAACAGCAAGTGCCAGAGAGACCCCGGTTAAAAGGGCATGTATTACATATAACACCGGTGCGATGAACATGAACAGAAATTCAATCGGTTCAGTGATTCCTGTAAGGAAAGAAGTGAAAGCCAACCCAACAAGCATCCCTGTCACCAATTTACGTTTCTCTTTCTTAGCAGCTGCAATCATCGCTAATGCTGCAGCTGGAAGACCGAACATCATGATCGGGAAAAAGCCGGTCATGAAGGGCCCAGCAGTCGGGTCCCCTGCGAAGAAACGATTTATATCACCCGTCGCTCCATTGTACTCACCAAAGACGAACCAAACCATACTATTCAAGACATGATGCAATCCTACTGGAAGCAATAAGCGATTCAATACGCCGAATACGCCGGCACCCAATGCCCCTGCACCTGTAATCCAGTCACCGACACTATTGATTACATCTTGAATCGGAGGCCACACAAAACCGAATATTCCCGCAAGTATGATCATCGCAAGCGAAGTGATGATCGGGACGAATCGTTTCCCTGAAAAGAATCCAAGCCATTCAGGGAGCCTTATGTCGGAGTATCTATTATATAGAAGAGCTGCAACTATACCCGATATAATACCGCCTAAAACAGCCATGTTGATTTCTTTATCAATCGCTTGTGTACCATTCGTTAATACAAAGTATCCAACAAGGCCTGATAATGCCGCAGCGCCACTTCCATCTTTGGATAATCCTATCGCTATTCCCAAGGCGAACAATATCGCAAGGTTATCGAATATCGCCTTTCCAGCTGCGGCAATAAAGGCAATATCAAGTAAATCCGGTTGCCCTAAACGAAGCAATAACGCGGCTGCTGGTAAAACGGCAATCGGTAACATTAAAGCTTTCCCAATCTTTTGTAAAAAATTTAACATCGAACTCATCTCCCTTGTACCTAACTTCTTTGATCAACAACAAGATGTATTAAGCGTTTTCATTTTATCAATATAATAACTTTTCTTTGGGATTATACTAGCACAGAAAATATATAGATGTCTATACCAATTTACTTGTAAATATACTATATTCTTCGAAAACAAAGTAAAAATATCATTTTTGTTCTTGATACTCCTTAACTGGTCTAGACAACTTTTAATAAAAACGATAAAATGAGGGCAAAATATATGAGACCATTTCATGACTCATTCATTAAGTTTTACTTTCATAAAGGAGATTATGTATGAAAACATTCATTATTAATAATCTAATGGTTTACAGCGAAAAGGAAACATACAAAAATGGATTCATTAAAGTCGTGGATGGAAAAATTGCCGAAGTTGGTCCAGTCAGCCAATACAAACAGGACGATGATGCCAAGGTAATTACTCTTTCACCGGATTATCAGGTAATTCCCGGTGCCATCGACATTCATATTCACGGAGCATCCAATTCCGATGCAATGGATGCCACACATGACGCATTATCCACAATGGCAAAGACCCTTCCTAAAGAAGGAACCACCAGCTTTCTGGCCACTACAATGACCCAATCCACCCAAGCCATTGAATCAGCACTTCTTAACGCTGGTAAATATATCGAGAATCAAACTCAAGAACACGCTGAAATAGTTGGAATTCATTTAGAAGGTCCTTTCATTTCACCGGCCCGTAAAGGAGCACAGCCTGTGGATTATATCGTTGATCCCGATGTCACTCTATTTAAAAAATGGCAGGAAATGGCCGGAAATCAAATCAAACTTGTAACGCTTGCTCCTGAACAACCGAACGGATTAGATCTTGCCGCCCACTTAAGGGGGACTGGCGTCGTCGCCTCCATCGGCCATTCAGATGCAACATATGACCAAATAGATGAAGCAATCCAGGCAGGGACTACCCACGTTACACATCTTTATAATGGGATGCGTGGACTCCATCACCGCGAACCAGGTGTTTTGGGAGCTGCTTATCTTCGAGACGAGCTATATGTTGAACTTATTGCTGACGGCATTCACTGCAGGCCGGAAATGATCAAGCTGGCATATAACCAAATTACCAGCGAACGAATGATACTGATAACGGACTCGCTTCGTGCCAAATGGCTTGAAAAGGGAACCTATGATTTAGGTGGTCAGCCTGTTAATGTTGACGAAACTAAAGCAACGCTTTCAGACGGCACACTAGCCGGCAGTATATTGAAAATGAACGATGCCATCAAGAACACAATGAAATATACCGATTGTTCCATGACTGACATTATAAAAATGACGGCGGAAAACCCTGCCAAACAACTTCGGATTTTTGACAGAAAAGGAAGCATCCAGGTCGGCAAAGACGCAGATCTTGTAATATTGAATGACCGCTTGGACGTCGAAATGACGTTCTGCAGAGGAAATTTAGCTTTTAAAAAGGAGAATGTATAATGAATATCATACAAGTGCAGGACTACACGGAAATGAGCCGGACAGCCGCAGAAATATTGATCGGAAAAGTCAAAGGAAATCCAAATATCAAATTGGGCCTTGCAACAGGCGGTACCCCTAAAGGAATGTACGATGATTTGATTGAAGATCACGTGCGCAACCATACTTCATATGAACATGTAACGTCTTTTAATCTTGACGAGTATATCGGCTTAAAACCAAATGATCCAAACAGTTACCATTTTTATATGGATGACTCCTTATTCACTCACATCAATATAAATAAAGAGCGTACTCACCTGCCTAATGGCACAGCCGATGACACGAACGGAGAATGTCAACGGTATGACGAAATGATTGATTCCGTGGGTGGGATCGATCTTCAGATACTTGGCATTGGCCAAAATGGCCATATTGGTTTTAATGAACCTGGAACTTCCTTCACATCCGGTACACATGTCGTGACACTTGAAGATTCAACGCGCCAAGCGAATGCACGTTATTTCGACTCCATAGACGAAGTACCGACACATGCCGTTACGATGGGCATTTCAACAATCATGAAAAGCAAAGAAATTCTGCTGCTGATTTCTGGTGAAGAAAAAGCAGAAACACTGAAGAAATTGATTCACGGTGACATTTCCGAGGAATTTCCTGCATCTATCCTAAAAAAACATAATAGTGTTACAATTATCGCAGACCAAAAAGCGTTATCCGGAGTGATAATACCCTAAAGGAGCGAAAGTCGATGATTGATAAAAACTCACCTCTTCCGATTTATTTTCAAATCGAAGAACAAATAAAAAGAAAAATAGAAAACGGTGAGTTCCAAGCGCACGATGCCCTTCCATCTGAACGTGAATATGCCGAGCAATTCGAAATTAGCCGGATGACCGTCCGCCAAGCCATTAATAATTTGGTGAATGACGGATACTTATACCGTCAGAAAGGAAGGGGAACCTTTGTCGCCGATAAGAAATTGGAGCAGCAGCTCAATGGGCTGACCAGTTTTACCGAGGACATGAAGGCAAGGGGATTAAATCCAAGCAGCAAGCTGCTGAGCTTTGAAATCATTCCGGCTGATAAGAAGATTGCCAGTGAATTGCACATTTCCCTTTATGCTCCCGTTTATGAAATAAAACGCATTCGGTTGGCTGATGATGTTCCAATGGCGCTCGAGACCGTGTACATGTCTGCCAATTTAATTAAAGGATTAACGGAAGAAATCATTAACCTTTCCCTTTACCAGTATGTGGAGAACTACGTTAAACTAAAAATAGACTATGCTTCACAAACGTTGGAATCATCGATTGCTTCTGAATTGGAAGTGACCCATTTAGCAATTCCGAAGCACTCACCCATATTATTCATTCAAAGGAATACGTTCTTAATAGACGGAACTCCCCTTGAATATGTTAAATCGGCTTATCGTGCGGACAGGTATAAGTTCACTATCAACATAAGCAGATAAAATTGAATATTTTCATCACTATAGTCTTTTAATTGCCAAAGGTAATCGGAGGGTGTCACATATATGAACTCATACTTTGAAGAAGTGCAGGCATTACTCACAATTGTGGGAGAACAGGAAAAGCAATCAATTAAGGAATCTGTGGAACATATCTCAAAAGCAGTCATGTCGGATGGGATCATCCATCTATTCGGGAGCGGGCACTCCCACATTTTGACCGAAGAGGTATTCTACCGGGCAGGTGGGTTAGCCGCAATTCGTCCAATTTTCGTTGAAGATCTAATGCTTTTTAAAGGAGCTTCAAGGGCATCCCAACTTGAACGCCAAAATGACCTATCAGAGAAATTCATGCATGATGAAGATATCCGTCCTGGTGATGTCTGTATTGTCATTTCGTCATCCGGCGTAAATCCCGTTCCGATAGATGTCGCCACTATCGCAAAAGAAAAAGGGGCATTCGTCATTGGACTAACATCACCGGAGTATGCAAAAAGTTGTTCTTCACGGCATAAACAGAAGCATTATCTCCACGATGTCGTTGATTTGGTCATAGACAATCATATTGCCAAAGGTGACACATTACTGAAATCAAATAATATACCTTTTGGTTCCGGATCGACCGTGGTCGGGGCCGTTCTCCTCAATATGGTTTTCACGCAAGTCATCCAAACGATTATTGAATCAGGGGAAACCCCTCCCGTATTCCTAAGCAGTAATATCGAAGGGGCAGATGAACACAATCAAAAGATCATCGCGAAATATAAAACAAGAATTCCCCAATTATGAAATGGAATACATAGTTTTTTTGTTTCGGTTGTTTATTTCTTACTGTAGGCAAACTCCATCGAGTTGGTCTACAGTTTTTTTGAGAGTTTGGAAGTTGACCGTTGAATTCCACCGCAGGCACCCGCTTTTGAGCTGGCGGTCCGTGTGCCTCATCGGCGCCATTCGCGCCCGGTATGTCTCTCTTGGACTCGCTTTTCCGCAAGAGTCCTGTACCTCATCAACAGAGTTTTAGTAATTAGGCAGAACTCCATGTGCCAACAGTCTTTCTGCAACTTTTATTGAAACGCTTTCCATCCTATCTTAAGTAAAAGTTTCATTTAACGAATGAGTGCAGGGCATGTATTTGTTGATTCCATACATTCGTTTCATGCATCAGCAGACCGTAACAGATTTGTGTTGTAGACGATAGTAACACCGATTGAGAAAGTTGTTAATCTTGAAGCTGTTGTAGATGCAGCTTACAAAACCAGTACGCCTGATTATGTGTATGATGGAACTTATGATTGTTATTTCTTCCCCCACCGGGTGAGCTTTTAAATCCATTTCCCATCTTATAATCATTCAAAAAGGGTTTCGGAATAAGAGCATTCCGAAACCCTTTTTGTCTACAGTCTGGAGGCATCCGAATGGAGGCCTTCTTTATTTTATAGTCCCTTTTATTCCTTATTTTTTAAAAACGGCCACCAATTCGCGTTTCCAAACGATGCAACCATCACCGGAATAAACAATGGCAAGATGACAAACGCATATAAAGCAAGCCCCACCAATATTAAAGTGGCTATTTCCAAGAGCGATAAAACTCCTGCTGGCATCATGGCAGCAAAGGTTCCGCCCAGTATGACAGCCGCCGAGATGATCACCGTTCCCATTTTTCTCATGGACAGTAACATCGCTTCCTTGACCGGCTTATCTTTCCACTCGTTAAAGCGATCCATCAAGAAAATGCTATAGTCAATGCCCAGAGCAATCAAGATGACGAAGGCAAAGAAAGGAACTGCCCAGCCGATGCCGGCATACCCGAGAATATTAACAAAAATCAATTCTGTAATGGCTGCCGCTGTATAATAAGTCAAAACGAGCGACACTATCAAATAGACAGGCATGATCAAGGATCGCAGCATGAAAAAGAGAATGATTGCAATACCCGACAGCATCAAAACGACCGTCCTTGAGAAATCCTCACCAGACATCATGCCCAAGTCATGATGTGTACTTGTGATTCCCCCTATCGCCACCTGCGCGTTTTCAAGCTTTGTATCTTTCGTTACTCTTTCAACGGTTTCCTCAATCGAATCGATTTGCTCGATTGCTTCATTGGAATAAGGATTCGCCTTGAATACCACATCCATGGTCATGATTTTACCGTCTTCAGATAAATACGCGTTCAAAGCTTCCCCGAATTCTTCGCTTTCCACTACTTCTTTGGGAATGTACATGCCTGTTACCGTTTTATCCGTTTTTGCCAGCCCTGATAAATAACCCTGTGCGGACGATAGTCCATCATGGACTTCATTCAGACCATCAGCACTTTCATTTAAGCCATCAGTCAAATCAGTAAGCTGCCCGCCGAGGCTTGAAAAACCATTTAGGAGTTCTTGCTGCCCATTACTTAAGCTAGTAAGGCCTCCTTTAAATCCTGACAGATTATTTATGACTTCCCCCTGACCATTAGCCATGGTGCTTAGACCCTTTTGTAAAGTGTCAACGCCTGAAACCAATTGGTTCAGGCCCTCCCCAAGAGAATTTTGACCCTTTACGATTTCTTCCATATTTTCATTCGCCGTATTCAAACCGCCGGACACTGAACCAAGATTCCTATTGAGCTCTGAAAGGCCTGCTGCCATGGGCTCCAAGCCACCCTGTGCCCCTTGCACTGTTTGCTTGATCGTTTGATAGGACTGATCAGCCTGTAATTCTGGATGAGTGGATTCCATTTGCTCAAAGGAAGGATTTAAACCGGCAAGGCTTTGTGATACACCCGTAAGGTTAGTTTGAATTTCTTTATATCGACCTGTGAGCTCACTTAACCCATTAGCTGATTGTTTATAGCCTTCGAGAAGCTGTCCGCTTCCGGCGGCGAGCTTATCCAAGTTTGCCTTGACCTCATTCAATCCGTTTTTTATGTCCCCGGTCCCTGAAGACCCATCACGGATGCCTGCTTCAATGCTTGTTAATGCCTTCTCCACCTGACCTACGCCGCTCTTTAATTCATTGGTCCCGGATATGAGCCCCCCTATTCCGTCCGTCGCTTGCTTCAATCGCGGTCCTGAATCGGAAAGCTCACTGCCTGCCGTTTTCAATCCATCGCTTATTTGTTTAATGCCTTCATTTCCTTCCCCGATTCCCTTTTCCAAGGTTTCGGCCTGGTTCGCTACAAATAAATCCTTAATCGGTTCACCTGTCGGGCGGGTCATGGATCGAACTACATCGACTTCATCCACCTTTACTACTTCCTGGCTGATTTTTTCAGCAAGTGCGACGTACTCTTCCGAATCCATGCGTTCGTCATTCTTTATGACAATCTGTGTTGGCATCGATTGTCCCGGTCCGAATTCATCGGAAATGATATTAAATGCCATGATGGAAGGGACATCATCACCCGCTTCTTCAAGGGAGTTATATGAAATCTTCCCATCATATATAAACAAAAAGGGAACACAGACGACTGCAACAATCATCAGCGCCAACAATGGACGGTTCAAGGAGAAGTTACCGAGAATTCCCCATAGTTTACTTTCACTATGCTCAAGTTTCCCTTTTGCCGGCCAGAATAGCTTTTTGCCAAGAACCGCCATGAAAAATGGAACGATCGTATAAAGGGCGATCATTAAAATGAAAACCCCTATGGCAACGGCCGCCGCAGATTGATAGAGCTTAAAAGTGGAAAAGCCAATTGCCGCAAAACCAATCATTACGGTCAGCCCGCTGAAGAAAACAGTCTTACCGGAGGTTCGGTACGTCTCAACGATCGCTTCATGCAAGGACTCCTGTGACGATAGCTCTTCCTTGAAACGACTAAGCAGCAGGATGCAATAATCAGTCCCGATTCCAAATAAAATACCTACCAGGAATATTTGGGTGTAAGATGAAATCGGAAAGTCCCATTTATCCACCAGGAATGAGACGATGGATTGTGAGCATAAATAAGTGAAACCTACCGTTACCAACGGAATGATCGGTGCCACCACTGAACGGAAGACTATCAGCAATACAGCCAGAATGAAGACCACCGTGATGCCTTCAATTTTCTTCAGCCCTTCTTGGGAATTGGCATTAAGATCTTCATCGATCATCCAGCTGCTTGTGTAATAATGCTCGACATCCACTTGCTCCAGCTCTTTATAAAGGGCATCGATCACTTCCTTAGCTTCCCGGTCCCCCTTGACCATCGTGATGGATGTCAAAACCGTTGTTTCGTTCTCCGAGACCAACTGACCTTTTAGCGAGGGCTCTTTAAAATGGGTCATGACCTCTTTGATGCCAAGCTCTGCTTTATTCTTTTCAAGCTTTTGGATCGCTATCTCAATCTCTTTCAATTCCGGGGAAGACAGCTTCTTATCACCATGAAATACGAGAGCCACTTGTGACTCATCCTTATCCTGAATCTCTTTCATTAGCTCATTGGCCATCCCAGAGGAATACTCTGCCGGTACATCCAGCTGGCCCTTATTCCGGACAAGCTCCGCCATATCCGGTGCCGCAAGCAATAAACCTGCCGTAATGGCAACCCACGCGATAATGACCAGCCATCTTCCCTTTATGATCCCCCTCATTTATATTCCTCCCATTCCTCATTCTTCATTTGAATGAAAATTTGTGAAAGCTTCTCATATGTATCAAGGAATTTAACAATCTCTTCATAATCGAATTTCGTCATGATGCTCTCTACCAATTTATGAATCTTATTTTCCGTTTCCTGTAACAACGCTTCCCCCTCTTTGGAAAGCTTCAAATGAAAGACCCTTCGGTCAACCTGGTCCTGTTCCCGTTCTATCAATCCTTTGCCTTCCAGCCTGTTGATGTTGGACGTGACGGCACTCTTATTAATATAAAAGGCATCACTGATTTCCGTCGATGTACACAACCGCTGTTGTTGAATGAACCGTAAAGTATAGTATTGTTCGTTCGTCAGCACATCACAAATCTGATCTTTTATTAAAAGCTCCCCCATCTTATTTACATAGAAAGAAACCTTCATATATCGATCAATCAATCCAGAAACTTTTTCATTAGACATCGTTGCACCTCCCAAAAAGTAGTTCAGTCATTTAACTATATGTAGAGTACTATTGTTTTATTTATCATGTCAATCCCATGATAGTTTATTATTTCCAGTTTAACTTATGGTAAATAAGGGAAAACCCAAAGTAAGCAAACAATCTACTATTCTAAAGGAGGAAATATAAATGACTCAAACAACTATCGAAACTCAAACGAATAGCAAACTTTTAAAAGGGATTTTAATCGGAGGGCTTGTCGGCGGTGCATTGACCTTGCTCGACTCCAACACGAGAAATAAAGTAAAGCGATCTGCCATCCTTTTAAAAGACAACTCCATGAATATGATTGAACAGGTCAAGGAAAATCCCGGCGAAATGAAGGAACAGATGGTATCAGGAGTCAAAGGGGCAACGGAGACGATTAAAGAGGCAATCAATGACGTTGAAACACTATATGAAACCGTCAATGAAGACGTGGTGGGTAAAGTATCCGAAGTAAAGGATATCTCCACTGATGCCCTTGGTACAGCGAAGGACGCAACAAGTGAATTAAAAGACATCAGTTCAAAAGTGGTCGTTGCCGGTAAACAGCTGAAGGAAACGCCAGCATTGAAATCCGATAATGTTAAAGATGAAAAAGAGAGTGATGAAATCGTTAAAAAATCAGGATTATCCAATCAAAAGTCCATCTCATCCAACTTCTAATATATAAAAAAGCTGAGGCATTATGCCTCAGCTTTTATTATGGCTTGTACAATTTGGATGTTGATTTCCACTCCAGGCACTCGCTTTCCGCGGGCGGTCGTGGAGCCTCCTCGGCTTGGGCCTGCGGAGTCTCCCCTAGACGCGCTTTCCCCGCAGGAGTCTCGTACCTTCCGCTCCAATCAACTCTGTATAAAATTTAGACAGAACCATACCTATGGAGTTGAAGGTGTTGCTTTGGGCCAATTGGATTGGGGACATCATTCGATGAAAGGTACACCATTACCCTTTTGTTTTTTCATATATCCTTCACTTGATACCTTAGTTAGAGTCTTCCAATTTATTCGTTATATCATGGTCTTTTTTCACTTCGGCTAACCAAACTGGATATTCCTCTTGTAATCTTTCAGAAAGAAGCGTTTCTTTAATTACTTCTTTACTGTCTTCTAAATTAGCTTTTTTTGCTTCCTTCTTACCGGTTACTTTTATGATATGGTACCCATATTCGGTTTTGACTGGATCACTGACTTTATTTTTATCAAGATTAAAGGCAACATCTTCAAACTCTTCCACCATATCGCCTTCCCCAAAATACCCTAGGCTTCCACCGTTATCCGCCGTTTCAGTATCAGTGGAATATTCAGCTGCCAACTTAGCGAAATCACCGCCTGCTGCAAGTTCTTTCGCAACCTTTTTAGCCGTTTTTTCGTCTTCGACTAAAATATGACTAGCTTCCACTTGTTCCGCTTGAGCAAATGTATCTTTATTATCTTCAAAATACGTACTGATTTCATCGTCCGTCACGGTAATTCTCGGTTCGACCAGTTTTTTCGTTTGCAGGTAAACCACGATGTCCTTTTTTAAGGCATCCATTGAAGAACCACTTGCTTCCAATTGTTCTTTTAACGACTTTTCATCACCATAGGACTCAACCATAACATCGATTTCTTTCTGGATTTCTTCATCCTTAATTTTGATTCCTGCTTTTTCCGCTTCCAATTCCACCAATTTATTCGTAATTAACAGGTCTAAAGTATCTGCTCCGTATCCCGCAACAAGCGCGTCATACAGCTCATCCTCATTGATTTTCTCGCCATCGATACTCGCAATTGTCTTATCCATGGACGAAATCATCGCAAATGCCATGATCCCGGCAATGATTAAAATGCTCCCTGCCCAAATATATGCCTTCGTGCTTTTTAATAGTTTCATGAATAATCTCCCTTAAGTTTTCTATTATGATAGCTTGGAAATATTAATTAATCCTTAAGATTTTAACTCAACCTTCAGTATGCACTAACTCAATCATTATACTAACATACTTATATCCCAACAGATATTTTAGAGTATCTCATTCTGCTACAGATTTTACATTTAAATTTTGGTTGATCATTATAAAAAACGGTATTATACCGTTATATCAACTTTTGATATATAGGTAACAGAGTGTAATTCGGCCTTTACTCGTGAGTTTCGAGCAAACGAAAAAGCATGGTGTACGGAGGGAATTCCTACACCATGCTTTATTTATTTTGTTATTTACGATGCATCTTGAATTCAAGGAAGAGTTCATTGTAACGGGCCAAGTTTTTCTTCCCAAGGTTTTCGTACACTTCCAGTTTCTTCGTGAGTTCAGGTGATGGATAGAACCGTTCATCTTTCACCACTTCTTCAGGCATATATTTAAGTGCTTCTTTATTAGGTGTCGAGTAACTTACATATTCAGCATTTTGAGCTGCAACTTTCGGGTCCAGCATGAAGTTGATGAACTGGTGGGCCGCATCTACATTTTTCGTTGTTTTCGGGATGACCATATTATCAAACCATAAATTGGACCCCTCTTTTGGAACAACGTATTCGAGATCTTCATTTTCAGCCATGATTTCAGAAGCAACTCCCGACCAAACAAGGCCAATCGCCGCCTCCTGGGCTTCCAATAGCATGCGGCTTTCATCTCCCACTATCGCTTTAATATTCGGGGTGAGGTCATCAAGTTTGGTTTTTGCCTCTTGAAGGTGTTCTTCATCTGTATCATTCAATGAATAATTCAAAGAGTTCAGACCCATGCCCATCACTTCTCTAGCGCCATCCGTCAAAAGGATTTCATTTTTTAAATCTTTATCCCATAAATCCGCCCAGGCCGTTATTTCTTTGCCACCGAGCATCTCGGAATTGTAAACAATTCCAACCGTTCCCCAGAAGTACGGGACGGAATATTTATTCTCCGGATCGAATGGCAGATCGATGAATCGCTCATCGATATTTTTCAAATTCGGAAGCTTGGAATGATCCAAGGGAACCAGCAAGTCTTCTTGCCTCATCTTATCGATCATATACTCAGACGGAATGGCAATATCATAAGTGGTACCGCCCTGTTCAATTTTAGTCATCATGGCCTCATTCGAATCGAACGTCTCATAAATGACCTTTATACCTGTTTCTTCTTCAAAACGATCGATTAGATCCGTATCGATGTAATCGCCCCAATTATAGATGGTAAGCGTATTGCTGCTCGTAAATCCCTGCGCTGAATTCAATCTTGAAATCGCATAAAGCAGCAAAGCGGATACGAGGGAAATGAGCAAAAACATTTGGAGAAGCCTTTTCATCGTTTCCCCCCCATTCCCGTTTGCCTAACACGTTGAGTTATAAAGTAATAGACGACAACCAACAGCAGTGTCACGACGAACAGCAGTGTCGATAGTGCATTGATATTCAATGATATTCCACGGCGGGCCAATGAATAGATTTCCACGGAAAGAGTGGAGAAACCATTACCGGTCACAAAGAACGTTACCGCAAAATCATCAAGTGAATAAGTCAATGCCATAAAAAAACCAGCAAAGATACCTGGCAAGATGTATGGAAGGATGACCTTCGTCAATACATCCCACCGGCTTGCCCCTAAATCCCGGGCCGCATCAATTAAAGTAGGGCTCATTTCCTGAAGTTTCGGAAGGACCAGCAGCACAACGATCGGGATACTGAAGGCGATATGTGACAACAGTACCGAGTAGAATCCAAGCTTGATCCCGGCCATTGTGAATAATATCAGGAAGGAAGCACCGATGATCACATCGGGACTGACAATCAATACATTATTCAATGACAATACCGTATTCTTAGCTTTACTGCTCGTAAAGGAGCGAATTCCAATTGCCCCTATCACCCCGATGATCGTTGCGATCAGTGCAGATAATAAAGCTATCACAAGTGTATTCAATACAATGATCAACAGCCTCGTATCTTGGAACAGCTCCTTGTACCACTCCATCGTGAACCCTTTAAAGTCATACATCGTTCCACCGCTGTTAAAAGAGTAAAAGACTAAAAAGAAAATCGGTGCATAGAGAATGAGAAAAATCAAAACGAGAAACGCTTTTGATATTGGTGATAATTTATTGCCCAATTTACACACCCTGCTTTCGGTTACCCGTTACAAACATAATCAGGAACATTATAATAATCAAAAATACCGCGATCGTGGAACCCATTCCCCAATCCTGTGTTACAAGGAAGTGCTGCTCGATAGCCGTACCAAGCGTAATGACTCGGTTACCGGCAATCAATCTTGTAAGCATGAACAATGAAAGTGCCGGGATGAAGACTACTTGGCATCCCGTCTTTACCCCATCTAACGTCAACGGAAAAATGACACGGCGGAATGTCATCCATCGGGACGCTCCCAAGTCATTGGCCGCATCCAAAAGGGTTGGATTCATTTCATCAAGCGCATTGAATATCGGTAAAATCATAAACGGTATGAAAATATAAACCGAGACGAATATGAAGCTGAAATCCGTAAAGAGAATCTGCTGCTTTCCGATTCCTACTGCCTCCAGAAAACCATTCGCCACACCATACGTGCCAAAAATTCCAATGAAGGCATAAGCCTTCAAAAGTAAATTGATCCAGGAAGGCACGATAATCAGCAAAAGCCACAACTGCTTATGCTTGGTTTTCGTTAACAAATAGGCTGTCGGGTAAGCGACTAAAAGGGATATTACCGTAATCAGGAATGCATACCAAAATGAGCTTAATGTCATTTTTAAATATACTGGCGTAAAGAACTTTTGATAGTTAATCAATGATAAATTGCCTTCAATGTCAAAGAAGGAATAGTAAAGGATTAACAAAATGGGTGCGATCACGAATAAAGCAATCCATAAGACATAGGGTATGAAGTAAATATTACGGGATATTTTATTCTTCATGACTTTCCCCGTCATGATACGCTTCCAGTCGCTTATCGAATTCTTCTTCAGTTTCACCCAATCGCATGACATGGATCGATTCCGGTTCGAAATAAAGACCTATTTCATCTCCGACTGCCACTTTTTTCGTTGATTGGACAAGCCATTCATTTCCATCATGGTCATAACAGCTGATTTCATAATGAACACCGCGAAATAGCTGGGAGTCCACCCGAACTTGCAGTTTTCCGCGATCGACGGAAGTAATCTCCAAATCTTCCGGGCGGATGACAATATCGACAGCTTCATTACTGTTCAATCCTTGGTCAACACACTCGAACTGTCTGCCGACGAATTCCACGAGGTAATCTTCAATCATTTTTCCTTTTACAATATTGGACTCACCGATGAAATCGGCAACGAATCGATTCAGCGGTTCATCATAAATATCCGTAGGGGTCCCGCTTTGCTGGATTTTCCCTTTGTTAAGGACAAAAATCTCATCTGACATCGCTAATGCTTCCTCTTGGTCATGAGTGACGAAGATAAACGTGATTCCCAGCCTCTGTTGCAGCTCCCGCAATTCATATTGCATTTCTGTACGCAATTTCAAATCGAGGGCAGATAGCGGTTCATCCAGGAGGATGACTTCTGGTTCATTAACAATAGCCCTCGCAATCGCTACCCGTTGCCGCTGACCGCCTGACATTTCCCTGATCTCCCGTTTTTCATACCCCTCCAAATTAACAAAGCTGAGGGCTTCCTTCACCTTGATTTCCACTTCCGAATTCTTCATTTTTTTGATCCGAAGACCAAATGCTACATTTTCAAACACATTTAAATGCGGAAACAGTGCATAATCTTGAAATACCGTATTCACTTGCCTTTTATTGGCTGGCACATCATTGATCTTTTTCCCTTCAAAGTAAATATCACCTTTGGAAGCTTCCGTAAATCCGGCAATCAAACGAAGGATCGTGGTCTTTCCACACCCGGAAGGACCCAATAGCGTATAGAACTTCCCTCTCTCGATTTCAAAACTAACATTATCGAGAACCACCGTTTCATCATCAAATTGCTTCGTAACCTGATCGAAGCGTATTATATTCCCATTTGCCATAGCTTCTTCCCTCTCTCCATTCCCTTACTCATCAATCTTCAACGATTGCATTTTTTTGAATTCTATAAGTATGATTCCGTCACCACGAGTAATAACTCGGACGGACCTTCAAAATCATTGATGATTTGATGTTCATCTGAAGCATGAAAATAAATCGATTCCCCTGCCTTGACGAAATACGTATGTGTACCCAGCTTTACAATGACTCTTCCGCTTAATACATAACCAAATGTTTCCGACAAGGATGGTTCAAATTGTTTGAACTCCCCTTTTTCCTGGAGAGTCAGGCGAATAGGTTCCATTTCCTTTTCATTCGATTCAGGCACGAGCCACTGAATTTGGTATCCCCGTTCTTCATCGATGAAAAATGTTTGTGCTTCTTCTTTATACACTACTTTTTGGACTTGATCCTCATCATCGAAGAACTGTTTCGGCTTGCAGCCGAGTACTTCTAAAATATTGAAAAGAGTTTCAATCGAAGGGGAACTAAGATCCCTTTCCAACTGTGAAATATATCCTTTGCTTAAATCCGTTCTTTCGCCCAATTCTTCCTGGGTCAATCCTTTTTTCAAGCGAAGGTTCTTTATTTTTTTTCCAATTTGCATTCCATAACCCTCAATCGGTTTACTTATAGTAAACACACAGTAGATAAAGTTTTATATAAGTAAACTTTCAGTTTAATTTTACGAATATCATTATACAGGAAATGCCGGAAACTTCAAACGGAATTTCCGGCATTCATTAAAAAAGGACTGCCGCCTGGCAGTCCCCTTTTTACAACTTCAGACATATCTCTTGCGCTTTCTTTTCCCCATCAGCAATACAATCCGGGATTCCGACTCCATTGTATGAACAGCCCGCAAGTAAAACATTCGGATAATTCTCGGAGATTTTCGCCTCCAGTGATTGAACGATTTGAGGATGTTTAATATGGTAGTTCGGCATATTTTCATGCCATTTCGTCACTTCACTTGTAATTGGATTCCCAGAAATGCTTAGACTGTTCATAATGTCGTGTAAAGCCACAGAGATCAATTCCTGTTTTGCAAGGGACTGTAATCGTTCATAGTCCGGACTAGAGCTTTTATAAAAAAGCCTTACCAAAAGCTGACTGTTTTCAGAAGTATGCTCCCATTTCCGGCTTGTCCAGGTGCATGCATTACAGATCAAATCACTATTATCGCCTGCAATGAAACCTGTCCCGTCTTTAGGAAGCATGCTGTCCGGGATATCGAATCCAAGATAAACGCTAATCATCGAACTATTGATCAAGCCGTCGAAATCTTCATCCAACTCCCGATCCCCCAATAATTTCTGGGCAATTGTATGCGGTGTACTCAATACGATAAAGTCCGTTTCCAGCGTTTCACCGTTTGCCAATGTAATGATGTACGCCTCATCATTTCTTCCGATTTCATCTACACTGACCCCTTTTAATATCTCGACCATATCGAGGCTTTCCTCTATTCTTTCCACCAATGTTGATAAGCCATTTTTAAACGAAAGGAACTTCTTATTCCCCTTGCTTTTATATTTCTGCTTATTTTCCGATAGGCCTCGTATTATACTGCCATATTCGTTTTTATAATCCAGCATCTCCGGCAGTGTTTTGGCAATGGTCAATTCATTTAATTTTCCTGAGTAAACACCTGATAGGACTGGCGATATCTGCTTTTGCACCAATTCCTTGCCTAAGAAACTTTCAAGAAATAAACCGATGGAGTCATTCTTCGTAAATGTCTCATTTTTTGTGTAGAAATCCTTTAAGGCGTCGACCTTACCTTGGGCGGAAACCAGATCACTTTTGGCCAGTGACTCCAGGCTCATTGGTATTCCGAATAGGGCATCTTCGGGGATTCCCTTCAGCATCCCATCAGTATGGATGAATGATTTTCCCGTCGCATTATAGACGACTTGATCCTCCAGGTTCAATTCTTTAAGAAATGGCTGTATATTCTGTTTCCTGGCAACGATCGAATCGGCACCCGCTTCAATTTTAAAAGGACCATCGTGCACAGTCCTTATTTTACCGCCTAGTTCCTCATTTCCTTCTATTAATATTAATCGTACGGAGAGACTCCTCGCTTTAACTGCCTTTTGTAAATAAAACATGGTTGATAAACCGGTAATGCCTCCACCTACGACTACGACTGTTTTCATTAGGACTACACCTCGATTAAGATTTTGCAATAAGTAAAGTGTACCATAAGGCAGCAGCTTTATTAAAAGCAGCCCTTCTAAAATCATCGGATACATAACGAAACCTGTAACAAATTGGACAAAAAAGACCTCCCCTTTTGGAAAAGTCCATTAGCCAATTTTATTTGTTATTCCTCCCCTTATTCGATATCCTTGTTCACCATATCCAATCTATATTCCATTATCTCCATCAACCCGCTTCTGCCTTCCTTCTGAATGCCTGTATCCTGAAACCCCGATTTCGCATAAAGCGTTTTTGCGTTCACGTTCATGACGTCCACTGCCAGAATGATCGAATCCTTGTTTGGAAAAATCCCTTTTGCGAATTCCGGAAGGCTTTGCAAGGCTTTCTTTCCAATCCCTTTTCCCTGATGTTTTTGATCAACAAGGAATCCCCGGAGTAATATCGCTTTTTTATCGCTGGTGAAAGGGGGGATGTTTTCGCCAATGTGTAAAACGAAAAAGCCAACTGGGATACCCTTAGCCAATATTACGACTGGGTGCCTGTCGCAATCTTCCCGGCAATATTTCAGTGACTCATCCGGCAGAGCTGAAAAAGGGGTTTGTGTATTCGGTAAATAAAACTGGGAAAGCTGGTTAAGGTGTTCCGGTAAATAAGGCATTAAAGTTATGGTCTCGATTTCCTTTTCCATTAAGCACACTCTCTTTCATCAATTATTGGATACAATAATGATTCGATGCCCCGTCGGATATTCCCTTTCCAAACCGGAAGGAGCACTGTCGAATATATCGACAGTGCTCCTTCTGTATAATCAATGGGTATTTTCATTGATAGTCAGTGCTTCTCGTAAATTTATTTGCTGGCGGAGTATGTTGGCAACATCACGGGAGATTTGTCGTTTTTCAAACATATCCTGCACTTCGTCCCTTTCTGCCTGGATCGCTTTATAGAACAGCTCTCTTTCATACTCGGCCATTTTACTCGGGGTACGGCCTCTGTTCTCACGCTTGCATTTTAAAATTAACACTTTATACTCGTCTATGATCATCGAGGATGTCTTATGATTATCGGCTGTAATTCCGGCCTGTATCTCTTGGATGGCGGCTTTATACATCCTGATTTTAAGATCCCTGACCTTTTCCAATCTCTTAAGATTGATTTTTCTTATTTCACTTTTATTAGGGAAAAATAATTTTAAAACCCTCAGCATACTTCTCCTGAACAGCGTTACAGACCTAAAAAAACGGAACTTCAGTCGATTTGTTACGGCACCTTCCATACGCTGGATGTATTCCTTGCATATATACGCCGTCTCCCGGTCCACTTTTTCATCCTTAATGAGTTTATCCAGGAATCTTTGCTCTGCTTCAAGGGCCTTGAAGCGAAGATCCTTCTCTTCTTCCCTTAATGCAGCCGGTTCTTTCTCCTGTTCTACATAGGACAGTTCATTGATCTTGGTACAATACCTGGAAATGATCGACAAAGCCGCTTCCCGGTTTTCATCTGTCATTTGGGACTCAATCACCCGAATAGCGGCTTGATGTGATTGGATGGCAGCAGCTTTCGTTTTGTCAGCCTGCTTATCCACCACTTCCTCTTCTTCCGATCGTGCCACGATTGGCAGAAATACACTCGCAACAATCAGTGTCAGCAATATGACACCTGCTGCAATGAAAATGATTAACGAACGCTCAGGAAAAGGACTTCCATCTGCCAACACATATGGAATCGAGAACGAACCCGCTAACGTTACAGCTCCGCGAACACCGGAAATGGTAATGATCCCGGCCGCTTTGAAGTCCGGTTTTTGGGCTCCAGCTTTTTTCGTCATCCAGCCAATCGACCAGGCAGCCGTAAGCCAAATGAATCGTAAAGCGAAAAGGAAAAGTGTAATGATCACGATATAAAGGATCACTTTTCCATTATTGAAGGCTGGATCTTGAAAGATCGTTTTCGCAACGCTTGGGATTTGCAAGCCAAGCAAAACGAATACAAGACCATTCAATACATATAAAATGACGGACCAGGTACTCTTTGAAACGACTTGAAGTTCCACTGTTGGTGAAATTTCCCGATCTCGTTCAATGGCATGGACAATTCCCCCAGCCACGACTGCCAAAATCCCAGAAAGGTGGAAATGTTCCACAGCGAGGAAAATAATAAAAGGAGTCAGGATTTGGATAAGCATATGCATCGTGACATCTTCCATCCCTAAACGGCGAAGAAATACGCGAAGCCTGATAATGATGAAAGCTAGTACCGCTCCACCTACAAACCCACCAATTGCAATCCATATGAAACTGAAGGTTGCGTCGACTAAGGAGAAAACACCTGTGACTGTAGCTGCAACGGCAAACTTAAAGGCAACTAAACCTGAGGCATCATTCATCAGCCCTTCGCCTTCGAGAAGGTGCATGATGCTCTTCGGCAATTTGACCCGACTCGCCAAAGCGCTTACTGCCACTACATCCGTAGGTGACAAAATGGCCGCCAAAGCGAACGCTGCCGGCAATGGGATCGAAGGGATCATCCAATTAATTAAATATCCGCCTGCCCAAACCGTTATGAATACGAGGCCCAGTGCAAGCATCAGAATGGGCGCTCTCAACTTCCACAGTGCTGTTCGGGGTACATTTTTGCCATCATTGAACAATAGGGGTGCGATGAATAATAGCAAAAATAATTCCGTCTCCATCTCAACATGCATACCCAGGGGTAAAAGTGCCAATATGACACCGAGTGCTATTTGTATTAATGGTACAGGTATAAAGGGTATAAAATGGTTAATTACATTAGACACTCCAATCAATATAAGAAGCGCTAATATAACAAGAAAAAACTCCATACAAACATCTAACTTCCTCTCTCATCTATAATCATAACTATAAGCGTAACATATTTATACCCAGTCAATCATGCATTAACTATTCTAACCTGGAATCACTCTGAATAATGATACCTTTTATCAAAAGCGAAGGAGCTTACGATGAACACCCGCAAAGAAAAAAGCTGATTGGCTAAACCATGATCAGCTTTTCCACATGATGAATGAAATGGGGACTAAGCGACTCATTTAGTTCCCGGGACGAATAGACGAAGATGTTTATGCAGTACATTTGCCTGGAAAGGAAGAAGAATGCCTTCATCGCCATCGATATTGACTGCAAGTTCCTCTGACGTGCTTAAATGGAGCTTGGATGTTTTAATATATTCAACTTCGTCATTCCCCATGATCTCCCCCCTGATCAAACTGGGAATGATCTTGACGATGAGAGGAAGAGATAAATCCTTAATGATGAATGTGTGCAGCTTTCCATCATTCACTTCCGCCTCTGGTGCAAGTTGTTCAAAACCGCCGACAGAGTTAGTCATGGTTGCAATTAGTAAATGAGCCTCCCCCATCCACTTCCCGTGATCATGTTCAACCGTTAAAGGAAACGGAGTCTTTTTAATGATCGCTTTTGCTCCTTCAATGAAATAGGCAAAAGACCCAAGACGGGTTTTTTGTTCAACGGTAACATTATAGGTGGCCTCCGCGATTGCCCCTACCGCCAGCACATTCATGAAGTAACGGTCATTGATCTTCCCTATGTCCGATTCCTTAATATGCATATCCTTCAATATCTCGATGGCTGCATTGGGATTCAGTGGTATTCCCAAAGACCTGGCGAAATCATTGATGGTTCCTAGTGGAATGATCCCGAAGATAGGCCGATGCTGCTGCTCGCCCAAGCCATTCACTATCTCGTTCACCGTTCCATCACCACCCATGGAAATGACAGCATCGAATCTATCTGCACAGGCCTCCTTTGCAAAACCCGTCGCATCCCCCTCTCCTCCCGTTTTACGAACGCATACCTCATCAAAAAGTTCCCCTAGTGCCTTTTCCGCTTTCGGCAAAATCTTCCCTGCCTTTTCCTTGCCTGAAGATGGATTGACGATAATCATCGCTTTCGACATATGCTACCTCCCATTATTGTACTTCTACTAGCAAGTTACCTCTTTACTGAAGTATTAAAACCATACTGACAGGAACTTACATATAATCGCTGCCGTTTGGATTTGGCTGACACTTTAGAACAAGCTCTTTTATATTACATCGACTGTGAAACAGGCATTCAATAATCACTCAACTTCCTGTTTCCCATCTGTTATATTAATGCCCCACTCAACACATTGAAAATTGTTTGTCCGTTTCACTCCCTGATTGTTTTTTCGTTTTATAAAAAGCATTATTTCTTTCATTTCCTACTTGCCGCGGAGAAAAATAAAAATATATATAGATGATAAATCCCTTTCCAATAGGTTTTTCACACTACGGGTGAAAAAAATTTCAAATTTTCTGTAAAATACCTATACATTTTCCAGATTCGGGTATATACTGTATTATAACAACAAGCAAACAATAAAAACTGTACTATAAAGAGGGGGAGCGAGACATGCAAGCAAATCAATCAGATTTACTCATAATCGATTCATTTAAACATTGCCCGGAATGTGGTGAAACACAGGTGGACCATTCAAATTCCTATCTGATGGAATGCGATCGCTGCCTTTCCAAACGTGAAGAATAAAGCGACCGGAAAATATATCTAACATTAAAAGGAGGAAATCATCATGCAAATGAAAAAATCCATTGAGTTTTTTAACAATATCCCTGCTAAACATTGCCCTGAGTGCGGTGACCATATTATCGAGCATGCTGAATCCTACTTAATGGAATGTGACCGCTGCCTTTCCAGACGCGAAGACTGAT
Organism: Bacillus sp. 220_BSPC; assembly: GCF_001054655.1. Taxonomy (NCBI): domain Bacteria; kingdom Bacillati; phylum Bacillota; class Bacilli; order Caryophanales; family Bacillaceae; genus Bacillus; species Bacillus sp. 220_BSPC. The sequence continues at coordinate 265 of NZ_JVPL01000300.1, read as the reverse complement.
TAAACCAAAATCAAAAAGGAGGAACCATCATGCAAACTATAAATCCACTGGAATTCTTCAGGACACTGCCGCCTAAACAATGTACGGAGTGCGGAACCCATATCGCTGAACAAGCTGAATCTTACTTGATGGAATGTGACCACTGCCTTTCCAAACGCGAAGACTGATTAAAACCAAATCATAAGGAGGAATCATCATGCAAACCAAAAATCCACTGGAATTCTTCAGGACACTGCCGCCTAAACAATGTACGGAATGCGGGACC
>NZ_JVPL01000299.1:0-13059 GCF_001054655.1 Bacillus sp. 220_BSPC | reverse complement strand
GTCACACCCGTTCCCATTCCGAACACGGCAGTTAAGCTCTTCAGCGCCGATGGTAGTTGGGGGTTTCCCCCTGTGAGAGTAGGACGCCGCCAAGCCATTTAAAAAGATCAGCCATCCGGCTGGTCTTTTTTTGTCGTTTCAGGACAGATTTATTCACAAATAGGGTGTTGGAAGGATCAGATGTGGAACCTTTCCGACTTAATCCATTCAAATATTAAAAATGGCACCTTAGCTTGGCTTATTTTAAGGAATTGCACAATGCAAGGGTAATCGTCATTAGGCATGGTTTTCATCAGCTCTGCCCACCATTCTGTTTCATAACGAGCTATTATGCTAAGGTTATAAGAAATCAAATAATGAATCAAAAGCTCAGGTAATGAAAAAGCGGACGAATCTTTATTTAGAGATAGCATGAATTTCCCCTCTTCTAAATTATACCGTATTGGAGATGCGGCATTATGAATAGGAACACCCTCTGTTTTTAAATGCAGTGTTCCAGGAGCTTCCGAAATACTGTAAATTTGATTCGTTTTAGCTTTCAAAAATTCTTCCAATCGACTGCTGGACATTTGATAGCTATCCAATATGGATGAAGGCAATTGAAAACCATTGGAGGAGGGGAGCAGGGCAACGAAATTTTTCTTGGAAATGGACCATGTAAAGTTTTGCATATCCGGGATTTCTTTCATAAGTGTACCCATGGAAAACTTTTCACCTTCCAGATGCTTGATATGAAATAATTTCTCGGCGATGCAGGTGAAAAGTCCATTTTTTTGCGTTTTCACTTCATCCTTCAGAAATTCATATTGCTGTTTTTTCTTTTTCCTCGTAGTTACCCCATGGGCAAGCATCGAAGTTGATTCCGGATAGTTAGGATCAATCGTGAGCAGACAAGCCTTTAATAATTGGGCGAATCCATAAAATGTCAGGATTGGTTGAATGGAAAGTGGTGCAATGGCTGCCTGATTATAATAAGTTTTAGCATGTTCAAGATGGTAAATAAATGGATAACAATTATCATAACTTTTGATTTCCGCTTCTGCTATTTTTTCTTGTGTGTAACATTTTTGTAAAAAAAGTTGAGAGGAAGATGCGGAAAAAAAAGGTGTATATTTATCGAAATTATCATTGTTTTCAGGCATTGCAGCTATCCTCCGAATTAATAGAATAATCAAACATTTATTTCTCTTCTTGACAGTAGTATGTCCTATTGATAACCTACAAATAATATTTTTAAGCAGGAGGGGAAAATAATGTGGGAAAATAAATTTGCAAAAGAAGGTTTAACCTTTGATGATGTCCTATTAATTCCAGCGAAATCAGAGGTTTTGCCGAAAGATGTCAACCTTCAAGTCAACTTAGCTGAAAACTTAAAGCTCAACCTTCCTATCATCAGTGCAGGAATGGATACCGTGACAGAAGCAGAGATGGCGATTGCCATGGCTCGTCAAGGCGGATTGGGTATCATTCATAAAAATATGTCCATTGAAGCACAAGCTGAACTGGTGGATAAAGTAAAACGTTCAGAAAGCGGTGTAATTACCGATCCATTTTTCTTGACGCCAGATCACCAGGTATTCGATGCAGAGCATTTAATGGGTAAATATCGCATTTCGGGTGTTCCTGTAGTCAACAATATTGAGGATCAAAAACTTGTGGGTATCATTACAAACCGTGATTTGCGATTTATTTCCGATTTTTCCTTGAAGATTTCCAGTGTCATGACTGTTGAGAATCTCGTCACAGCGCCAGTAGGAACTAACTTGGAACAAGCAGAGAAGATTCTTCAAAAGTACAAAATTGAAAAGCTTCCTCTTGTAGACGATAATGGAGTTCTTAAAGGACTTATTACGATCAAGGATATCGAGAAAGTCATTGAGTTTCCGAATTCGGCGAAAGATAAGCAAGGGAGATTGCTTGCAGGTGCTGCAGTCGGAGTGACTAAGGATACAATGAAGCGTGTTGAAATGCTTGTTAAGTCCCATGTCGATGCAATTGTACTTGATACTGCTCACGGTCATTCAGAAGGCGTCCTTGAAATGGTGAAGGAAATCCGCGCGACTTATCCTGAATTGACGATCATTGCCGGTAATGTGGCAACGGCTGAAGGGACGAAAGCATTGATTGAAGCGGGGGCCGATGTAGTGAAAGTGGGAATCGGACCAGGGTCAATCTGTACGACAAGGGTTGTAGCCGGTGTAGGTGTTCCACAAATCACGGCAGTCTTCGATTGTGCAACAGAAGCAAGAAAACATGGTAAAACGATTATCGCTGATGGCGGAATTAAATATTCAGGTGATATCGTTAAAGCGCTGGCTGCAGGCGGACATGCAGTAATGCTTGGTAGTATGCTTGCAGGTGTAACTGAAAGCCCTGGCGAAACGGAAATTTTCCAAGGTCGCCGTTTTAAAGTGTATCGGGGTATGGGATCTGTTGCTGCAATGGAAAAAGGATCTAAAGATCGTTACTTCCAGGAAGATAACAAGAAATTTGTTCCAGAAGGCATCGAAGGGCGCCTTCCATACAAAGGACCTCTATCAGATACCATTTTCCAACTGATTGGCGGCATTCGTTCAGGTATGGGATATTGCGGTACAGCCACATTGGAAGAGTTGAGAGAAAACTCTCAATTTGTCAAAATGACCGGTGCCGGATTAAGGGAGAGCCATCCTCATGATGTCCAAATTACTAAAGAAGCACCGAACTACTCAATGTAATGAATTTAACATATAATCGTCATTAAAATTTATTGTTAAAATAGACAGAGTCTGCGATTACTCTGTCTATTTTTTTTATTTTTTCTGTGATAAACTAGACAAGGTGTCAAGGGATTTACATAAAGTTTCTTCTTTGTTATAGAGATTAGCTTAAAAGTTGGAGGTATTGGAAATTGAAAAAAATCAGCAAGACCCTCATTTTCACTTTTGTTTTTGTTCTTGTTATGTCGCAATTTGCCTATCAACCGGGGGAAGCTGTTGCTGAATCTGATAATTTAGGTTTAAAGGCAGAGGCAGCCATCATAATCGATGGTGAAACAGGACAAATCGTGTATGAAAAAAATGCCGATAAAGTATTAGGGATTGCATCCATGTCTAAAATGATGACCGAGTACATCATAATGGAGTCAATTGAAAATGGGAAAATCAGTTGGGATCAAAAAGTAAAAATAAATAAATATGTACATGACCTTTCAAAAGCACCCAATTTGTCGAATGTTGGGTTAACGGAAGGTGAAGATTATACAGTTAAGGAACTATATCAAGCTATGGCCGTCTATTCAGGAAATGCGGCAACAGTAGCTTTAGCACAGCTAGTTTCCGGAAGTGAAAAGAGCTTCGTTAAGTTAATGAATGAAAAAGCAAAGGAATTAGGCTTGAAAAATCATAAATTCGTTAACGCCAGCGGTTTGAATAACTCCGATTTATTAGGGCAATATCCTTCAGGTGATGAAGATGATGAAAATATCATGACAGCAAAAGATACTGCACTTCTTGCTTATCGTTTAATAAATGATTATCCGGAAGTTTTAAAAATCGCCAGCATTCCTAAATTGAAGTTCCGTGATGGAAAAGAATATCCGAACTTCAACTGGATGCTGCCTGGCCTGATTTTTGAATATAAAGGCGTAGATGGACTAAAGACGGGATCTACCGACTTTGCTGGTTATGGCCATACAGGGACGGTTATCCAGGACGGTCAGCGCTATATCACGGTGGTCATGAAGTCCACTAATAAAAACGAACGTTTTGCAGATAGCACTAAGCTTATGAACTATGCTTATGCAACATTTAAAAAGGAAAAAGTCCTTCCAGCCAACTACCAGGTGAAAGGGAAAGAAACACTTTCAGTAGTGAAAGGCAAGGAAAAAGACGTTAAGATCCAATCTGAAAAAGCAATCGAGCTACTTGTTGAAAATGGTGGGAAAGACAACTATAAAACTGATTTAGTGATTGATAAAAACAAATTGAATGAAGATGGTAAGCTGACTGCACCAATCAAAAAAGGTGAAAAGCTAGGCTACATCACAGTCACTCCTAAAAAAGGAGAAGATTACGGGTACATCAACGGAGATCCAGTTAAGGTTAACGTCGTAGCTGCTGAATCTGTTGAAAAGGCAAACTGGTTCGTATTATCAATGCGGGCGGTTGGCGGATTCTTTGGAGACGTTTGGAGCAGTGTAGCTTCCACTGTTAAAGGCTGGTTTTAAGTTTCGTGTATAAAACGGTTGCGTAATGTATAAAATTATAGTACATTATGGAAAACAATCTGATTATATAAGAAAGCAATGACAGGAAATAGTAACAAGTATTTCTTTCTATAGAGAGCCGGTGGCTGGTGGAAATCGGTGTGAGAGTTTTGTGAATCCCTCCTGGAGCAGAGTATGGAAAGCCTTTTGGGTCAGTAAATACTTTCGGTTAAAAGCCGTTATCGTGATAAGTGGTAGGCGTTTTTCATAGGCCTTCAACTAGGGTGGCAACGCGGGTTAACTCTCGTCCCTTCTTCAGGGGACGGGAGTTTTTTGCGTTCTTTGATAAATCATCAAAAACATTAAGGAGGAATTGAAATGTTGGATTTGAAATATGTAAGAAATAATTTTGAAGAAGTGAAGCGTGTATTGCAATTCAGAGGGGAAGATTTAACCGATTTAGGAAAATTCGAGGAACTGGATGTAAAGCGCCGGACCTTGATTGCTGAAACGGAAAAGTTGAAAAGCCAAAGAAATGAAGTTTCACAGCAAGTGGCCATATTGAAACGGGAGAAAAAAGATGCAGATCAGTTGATTGCGGAAATGCGTGAAGTCGGTGACCGTATAAAAGGTTTCGATGATGAGCTTCGTGAAGTGGAAGCACAATTAGAAATATTACTTCTTTCCATTCCTAATATACCGCATGAAAGCGTGCCTGTTGGTGAGACGGAAGACGATAATGTCGAAATCCGTAAATGGGGGGAGTTACCTGAATTCAAGTTTGAACCGAAACCACACTGGGATGTAGCTGGAGATCTAGGCATCCTGGATTTTGAACGGGCAGCAAAAGTGACCGGAAGCCGATTTGTATTTTATCGGGGTCTTGGTGCTCGATTAGAGCGTGCACTAATTAGCTTTATGTTAGACCTTCATGTTGAGGAACACGGATATGAAGAAATGCTGCCACCATATATGGTGAACCGTGCAAGCATGACCGGGACAGGTCAATTGCCAAAATTCGAAGAGGATGCTTTCCGTATTGAAAGTGATGATTACTTCTTGATTCCTACAGCTGAAGTGCCGGTGACAAATTTCCATCGTGATGAAATCATGAGCACGGACGATCTGCCGATAAGCTATGCGGCATACAGTGCTTCATTCCGTTCAGAGGCAGGATCTGCGGGTCGTGATACGCGCGGGCTAATTCGTCAGCACCAGTTCAATAAAGTTGAACTAGTGAAGTTCGTGAAGCCGGAAGATTCTTATGCAGAGTTGGAAAACCTCACAGGTCATGCCGAAAAGGTCCTCCAATTGCTGGGTCTTCCATACCGAGTGCTAAGCATGTGTACGGGAGATCTTGGTTTCACAGCTGCTAAAAAGTATGATATCGAGGTTTGGATCCCGAGCTATGGAACGTACCGCGAAATTTCTTCTTGCAGTAACTTTGAAGCATTCCAGGCTAGACGGGCCAATATTCGCTTCAGGCGTGATGCAAAAGGCAAACCGGAACACGTCCATACCCTAAATGGATCAGGCTTGGCAATCGGCCGTACAGTCGCTGCCCTTTTGGAGAATTACCAGCAGGAAGATGGCAGTGTTATCATTCCTGAAGTATTACGTCCATATATGCGCGGTGCGGAAGTCATTAAACCGTAAGTCAAAGGGAATCAGCTTCTGGTTAAAGAGGCTGATTCCCCTTTTTATCAAAGTTTGAAAATTATTTTAAAAAAACTTTATAGAGGGCTTGACTTTGATTTTGATTCCATGTAATATAATAAATGTTGATACGGAGGTATACCCAAGTCCGGCTGAAGGGATCGGTCTTGAAAACCGACAGGGGAGTCAAATCCCGCGGGGGTTCGAATCCCTCTACCTCCTCCATAACTTATTAATAACCACAGCGCATAAATTGGATATCGATGAATTCCGTTACAGTTATGTAACGGAATTTTTGTTTTCTAATATATTAAAAAACCACCGGATAACCGGTGGTTTTTCTGTTTTACACATTTCGCAACAACTTGGTTTGCTCCATATATTCGGCAATCCGTTTTATAAGAGGTTCGATACTTGCTTCATCCTGCATAAGATCATATTCGTTTATATTTAATCGAAGGACAGGGCAGGCGTTGAATTGATCGATCCATTCTTCGTAACGGCCGTGCATTTCCTGCCAATATTCAATTGGGGTATGCTGTTCCATTGGACGGCCGCGCTCTTGGATCCGGTTGAGGATATCATCGAGCGAACCTTCAAGATAGATAAGTAAATCAGGGTGCGGGAAGTATGGCGTCATTACCATGGCATTGAAAAGGCTTGTATACGTTTCGTAGTCCACCTCATTCATCGTGCCTTTTTCATAATGCATTTTTGCAAATATCCCGGTGTCTTCATAAATGGAACGGTCTTGGATAAAACCGCCGCCGTATTCAAAGATTTTTTTTTGCTCTTTAAATCGTTCAGCGAGGAAATAGATTTGCAGGTGGAAACTCCAACGATTAAAATCATCGTAAAACTTATCCAGGTAGGGGTTCGTATCAACCTTCTCAAATGATGTCCTGAATTGAAGGGCATCAGCTAACGCATTGGTCATGGTCGATTTTCCTACGCCAACCGTCCCTGCTATCGTAATGACGGCGTTGTTTGGAATATTATATTTCTTTCGTAAGTTCATTTGACGTTACTCCTTTGTGCAGGGCATTCTCTATTTGGCTTATTATCGTTTTCAAATCATCCTTGTTCCCGACAAAATCCAGCTCATCTCCGTTGAATGTAAGAACAGGGATGTCAGGGTGCTGTTTCTCGAATGTTTCCATGAATGTTCGATAATCCGCGGATAACTGCTCTAAATAAATGGAGGATATATTTTCTTCGATTTCACGACCTCTTTTACCGATTCGGGAGAGAAGAGTATCAAGGCTTGCGTTTAAATAAATCACCATATTAGGTTCAGGCATATCCCGTGTTAAAATATTGAATATCTCAAGATACTTATTGTATTGTTCGTTCTTTAACGTTCTTTCAGCAAATATCAAGTTCTTGAATATATGATAATCAGCCACTACGGCTTGGTCATTAGTAAGATACTTTTTTTCGATATCATCCAACTGTTTATAACGGTTACATAGAAAAAACATTTCTGTTTGAAAGCTCCACTCATCAATATCTTTATAGAATTTCCCGAGAAATGGATTTTCATCGACAATTTCCCTTAATAATGAAATTTGAAAATGATCTGCGATAACTTTTGCAAGTGATGTTTTTCCCACGCCGATTGGACCTTCGACAGTGATAAATGGGGTGGATTTCATCCAATCTGTCCTCCTTCATGAGGTATCAAGCTAAAATTCCCGGTCATAGGATTTTCGCCAAGAGATATTGTATCACAGACTTGGGACTTTAGTGACATTTTTGTCAGGTTGATAAAGAAAGAGAATGAAAGAGTGTTAATTGGGGAGGTATGTAGATTAATGCCTTGTTCGATTGAATGCTTACATGTCTTCACCTTGTTTTATGGATGCCTTGAGAACATGGTTCATCATTTTTAATGCGTAATGATTATCTTCCTTTGATGCAGAAGCTATGCAATCCTTCGGAATCCATAATTTATATTCCCGCATATAGGCATCATTGGCCGTGAATAGCACGCAGATGTTGCCAGCTATGCCAGTAATGATCAGGGTATCCACGTTTAATCGTTTAAGCAGTGTATTGAGTGCCGTCCCATAAAATGCGGAATGCTTCGGCTTGATGAGAAAAAACTCGTCCTGTTGAGGTTTTATTCTTTCGATTAATGAGGCATTACCTTCATTTTTACATATATCAATGATTTTATCGAAGTCAGCCTGCCATAAATCATAATGATCATTGATATAAATGATTGGAAAACCTTTTTCTTTCATTTGCTTCTTTAATTTCAAGATCGGATTGACGATAAGTTTCGTATGTGCAAGGAGCATATTCCCGTATTTGAAGTCAAAGTCATTGATCATATCAATGATAAGCAATGCAAAAGAAGGCGATTCAGGTCGATTCATGGTATATCCTCCTGTATTGTGAGAATTTACTTGCAGCACATATGCCGCATGCGTTACTATTCATTAGAACAAGTAGTATGACCTTTATTTTGTCTTATATTTGTCTGTTTACTCCTATTTAATATGAGGGGGTTTTTTTTTGAAGGATGATGTTCATTACATGAATTTAGCCTTAGAGGAAGCAAAAAAGGCGCGGCAATTGAATGAAGTGCCGATTGGCGCTTTAATCGTAATAGATGATCAAGTTATTTCGACGGGGCATAACCTGAGGGAAACGGAACAGAATGCGACGGCACACGCGGAGCTCCTTGCAATCAATGAGGCTTGCCGTGCTACTGGCAGTTGGCGTCTTGAAGATGCGACATTATATGTAACGCTGGAACCTTGCCCGATGTGTGCCGGTGCCATCTTGCAATCAAGGGTGAAAAGGGTCGTTTTTGGAGCGCATGATCCAAAGGCTGGCTGTGCAGGCACATTCATGGATTTACTTCGAGATGAACGCTTTAACCATCAATGTGATGTAACCAGTGGTGTATTGGGGGAAGAGTGCGGCTGGATTTTGACTTCTTTTTTTAAAGAGCTAAGGGATAGAAAGAAAATGTTGAAAAGAGAGCAGGCACTCAAGCTTGTTGAAGAAAATAATAAGTGAAAAACGAATGTTGAAGATGAATCTTTGCTTCATTTGGTAAATTTGGAATTGAACTGTCCAAGAACAACACTTGCGTTTTTTTTGTTACCTTAGTATAATGAATTATGCGTCGACATGACGCTATGAAATTGGTATTACTTTTGCCGTGCTAGACGGGGAGGTAGCGGTGCCCTGTACTCGCAATCCGCTCTAGCGAGGTTGAATCCCTTCTCGAGGTTAGCATTCTGTAGGGCCTGCCTTAAGTAAGTGGTGTTGACGCCCGGGTCCTGCGCAATGGGACTCCATGAACCATGTCAGGTCCGGAAGGAAGCAGCATTAAGTGGAAGTTCTCATGTGCCGCAGGGTTGCCTGGGCCGAGCTAACTGCTTAAGTAACGCTTATGGTTGCTAATCGACAGAAGGTGCACGGCAGTTATTTTACATAAACAAAAAACTCATTCGTATCGGGTGGGTTTTTTTTTATGCCAAGAAGGTAAAGTGCTTGGTGTTTTTGAAAAAAATGAGGCAATGATGAAATTTCATTTTAGACTTTGATATTAAGGAAATCAGTAATGTATAATAAACAAGATGGAGAAAAGAAGGAGGGATTTCCGTGGGGTATCAAGCATTATATCGGGTATGGCGGCCGCAACAATTCATTGATGTAGTCGGGCAGGAACATGTGACGAAAACGTTGCAGAATGCTTTGGTCGGGCAAAAGGTTTCACATGCCTATTTATTTTCCGGTCCACGTGGAACAGGGAAAACAAGTGCTGCCAAAATTTTAGCAAAAGCAGTGAATTGTGAGCATGCCCCGACAAGTGAGCCCTGTAACGAATGTGCTACCTGCCGCGGAATCACCGATGGCTCCATATCAGATGTTATAGAAATTGATGCAGCATCCAATAATGGTGTCGAGGAAATCCGTGACATTCGTGATAAGGTCAAATATGCACCTAACGCGGTTACATATAAAGTTTACATCATTGATGAGGTACATATGCTTTCACAAGGGGCGTTCAATGCGCTTTTAAAGACATTGGAAGAACCTCCGAAGCATGTGATTTTCATATTGGCGACGACTGAGCCCCATAAGATTCCACTAACGATCATTTCCCGTTGCCAAAGGTTTGATTTTAAACGGATCCAGCCTCAAGATATAGTTGGCCGGATGTCACAAATCATTGCAGAAACTGGTGTTTCTTGTGATGAACAAGCCCTGCATATCATTGCGAGGGCAGCCGAAGGCGGGATGCGGGATGCACTAAGCCTTCTTGATCAAGCGATATCCTTCAGTTCGGAGACAGTTTCAGTGGAAGATGCATTGACTGTCACCGGATCTGTTTCGCAAGCGTTTTTAAGCCGGCTGGCAAAAGCTATATATGATAAAGAAGTAGCGGTGGCACTTGAAGTCCTTGAAGAATTGCTGGCCATGGGAAAAGACCCGGCTAGGTTCATAGAAGACATGATTTATTACTTCCGTGACATGCTGTTGTTTCAAACGGCACCGGCACTGGCAGAATCCTTCGAGCGTGTTTTGATAGATCCCCAATTCAAGGAATTGGCAGAAGTGATTTCTTCTGAATCGATTTACTCCATAATTGAAAGCTTCAATCAAACACAGCAGGATATGAAATGGACAAATCATCCAAGGATTTTCCTTGAGGTGGCACTTGTGAAGTTATGTAATGAGCAAAGGCCAAATCAAATGGATAACGGGCAGCTTCAACAGCTGCAGCAGAAAATAGAAGATTTAGAGAAGAAATTACTCGAAATGCAGAAAAACGGCATTCCGGCAGCCATGGCAGAAAAACCTGCAGAGCAGGCTAAGGCGCAAAGGGCCGTTAAAAAGTCATATAAAGCACCTGCCGGAAAGATCAATCAAGTTTTGAAACAAGCTACAAAGCCAGGTCTTAATGCTGTGAAAAGTAAGTGGGGGGAAGTGCTTGAACAGTTAGGTCAGCAAAACCAAAAGTCATTGGCAGCTTTATTAACGGAGGCGGAACCTGTTGCTGCGTCAACTGAAGCTTTTGTGGTAAAATTCAAATATGATATTCATTGTCAAATGGCAATGGAAAATAACCGTTTCGTGGAAGTGATAGCCTCGATCATGCAGCAATTGACCGGACACCGAATGGAGATAGCTGGAGTTCCGGAAAGCCAGTGGCAAAGGTTGCGGGAGGATTTCATCTCAACACAGCAGTTCGACGGTCCAGAAGAAACGGAATCAAAAGAAGAAGACCCCTTTATAGCAGAGGCTAGAAAATTAGTCGGCGATGATTTACTTGAAATTAAAGAATAATTGGAGGTAAGGAAAATGGGTATGCGCGGCGGTAATATGCAGAATATGATGAAACAAATGCAAAAGATGCAAAAGAAGATGGCAGAGGCACAAGAAGAATTAGGTGAAAAAAGGGTTGAAGGAACTGCCGGCGGCGGAATGGTAACGGTCATCGTGACTGGACATAAGGAAATAGTCGATGTAGTCATCAAACCGGAAGTTGTCGATCCGGATGATATCGATATGCTTCAGGATTTAGTGTTGGCTGCTACTAACGATGCTTTGAAAAAGGCGGAAGAAATGACAAACCAAACGATGGGACAATTCACTAAGGGAATGAACCTTCCGGGTATGTTTTAAGCAAGTTCAAAAGAAACTTCCTTTCAGGGGGTTTCTTTTGAAATTTTTAGGAGGAATTCGATGCATTATCCAGAACCAATTTCCAAGCTCATTGACAGTTTTATGAAATTGCCGGGGATTGGTCCTAAAACGGCTGCTCGATTAGCCTTTCATGTATTAAGCATGAAGGAAGATACTGTTTTGGATTTTGCAAAAGCACTTGTTAATGCTAAGCGGAATCTTATGTATTGCTCAGTCTGTGGTCATATTACAGATCAAGATCCCTGCTATATTTGCGAAGATCAAAAGAGGGACAGAAGTTTGATCTGTGTGGTACAGGACCCGAAAGATGTTATAGCTATGGAAAAGATGAGAGAGTTCAATGGTTTATACCATGTACTGCATGGCAGTATTTCCCCGATGGACGGAATTGGTCCTGAAGATATAAATATTCCTGATTTATTAAAGCGCCTGCAAGATGAAACAGTGCTGGAGGTAATTTTGGCTACTAATCCTAATATTGAAGGTGAAGCGACAGCCATGTATATTTCCCGGTTGCTTAGACCATCAGGCATCAAAGTGACCCGAATTGCCCACGGACTTCCTGTTGGCGGAGATTTGGAGTATGCGGATGAAGTGACGCTATCAAAAGCAATAGAAGGAAGAAGAGAAATATAAGATAGCTGGGAGGACTTCACTTGTTCTTTCGTAAAAAAAAGAAACTTCGGAATGAATTCAATGATTCATTAATCGAAGAGCTTGAACAATTGAAATGGAATTGGCATAATCAAAAATCATTACTTGAAAAAAGCGTTGATCCATCTGAGGAAGTAATCGCCCAAACGAGACTGGCGGAAGTGAAATATTTCTACTTATTCAGGGAAGTCAAAAGAAGGAATGTTCGCTTAAAAAGATGATAAGGAAATGGCTGTGAAGGATTGTTTGATCCTCATGGCCATTTTTTTCGGTTCTTAATCCAGCGTTTCCTTCATATAAGTTTAGTACAAGCGTGCGGGGAGGAATGAGTTTGGAACCAGTTGTCTTTGTTGCCATAGTTGGCGGCTTGATTTTAATGCTCCTCATTATCGGGGCGCCATTAAGACCTGTCCGGTTTATAGGGCAGGGCATTATAAAGGTCATTATCGGTGCAGCATTTTTGTTCTTTTTGAATACACTTGGGAATCAGGCGGGCATTCATGTCCCCATCAACCCTGTTACCTCGGCAGTCGCCGGCTTGCTTGGAATACCGGGAGTTGCCGCATTGGCGGCCATTGGTTATTGGATCATTTAAAGGATAGTGCGTCGAAGTCATCTTATGAAAACCTCATGGATATCTCCTTGGGGTTTTTATCATGCTATTGTTTTTTTTGAAAAAAACTAATTTAACCATTGACGATTACTGATCAACCTGATAATATATTAGGAGTCGCCAATAACGACATCATACATTGCTTAACCGAAAAACAATATGAAAAAAGTTGTTGACATCAGGTTTGGTAAATGATAAGATAATAAAGTCGCTTACAAAGTAACGACGAAAAATCGCTCTTTGAAAACTGAACAGAACAAAGCGCCAACGTTAAATTTTA
>NZ_JVPL01000298.1:0-21282 GCF_001054655.1 Bacillus sp. 220_BSPC | reverse complement strand
CCGAATAACTGGCTAGCCGAGACCCCACAGACGCTTGCGTCGAGGAGGCTCGGGAGACAGTCGGCGGAAAGGGAGCGGATTTCTGAAATCGCCTGGACGTTTTTAAATAAAAAACCGCAGTCGAACTCGCTTTTCTTCGAATTTGCCTAGTCTGAAACCAGCTTACGGGCTGGTTTTTTTATGTGAATCTGGCAAGTGCTTTAGTAAGCTAATTATGATAAAATTTAACGGAATCGAATTTAACCGGATTTAGGAGCAGATAAGAATGAAAACGACCGAAGTGTACATATTGGGCGGCTTTCTCGGCAGTGGGAAAACGACGCTTCTTCGAAATATTTTAAAACAGGAAAGTGAAGCGGGCAGAAAAGTGGCAGTGCTTTTAAATGAGCTCGGCAGTGTATCGGTTGACAGCGGACTCATAGGTGATGGAGTGCCTCTGAAGGAGTTGTTTGACGGGTGTATTTGCTGCACAATTCAAGATAAACTGGAGGTTCAGCTTCATGAGTTACTAACCGAAAATGAACTGGATGCGGTTTATATTGAAACGACGGGTGCAGCTCATCCAGTTGAAGTATTGGATGGCATCATGTCGCCGATTTTCGCCAAAAAGCTGGAATATAAAGGGATCATCACGGTCGTCGATTTATTAAGGTGGCGCGATCGGGAGGAACTGTCTCCGCAGCTTCGACAGTTGCTTGCAGAGCAAATCCATCATGCCGATTTCATTTTATTGAATAAAGCGGATATGGTAAGTGAGATGGAGGCCGCACAGCTAATATATACGATACAGGCGCTGAATACGGATGCTGTATGTTTATTGACGGAGTATGCAGCCGTTTCCTTGGCATCATTGCAGCAAATGCAAAGAAAAAGGCATAATGGACATCAAAAGCTTGATGTACATGACCATTTGCACTTAACTGCAATCGTTCATACATTTGAAGGTGCTGTGGCACAAACCGACTTTGAAGAGTGGCTTAGGGCTCTGCCGGAAACGGTCTATCGAATGAAAGGATATATTTCCTTTACACATTCACAATACCCGCATTTATTCCAATACTCTTACGGAATGCCGATGTATATGAATGAAATGATGAAAATGCCATTGAATATCGTCATGATCGGGGAAAAGTTGGATAAGGAAATGTTGATCGGTCAGTTGAAAGCTTTGGAAGCGAAAGCGGCCCGATAAACGTTTACCGCCCATTAAAGAAGGGAAACATGAAAAGAAGACTTTCTTATTAAGGAGGCGGTATTAGTGCCATGGAATAAGAACGATTACCCAAACTCGATGAAGAATCTAGATAAAGATGTTAGGGAAAAGGCTATAGAAATCGCAAATGCATTATTGGATGAAGGATATGAGGATGGAAAAGCCATTCCAATTGCCATAGACCGGGCTAAGATGTCAGTAGGAAATGATTGAGAAAATGGGGCTGTCCTAAAAGTCAGTAAAATGACCTTAAGAAGCAACCCTCCTTTTATAAAATTTATGCATAAAAAATCGCAAGGTACATTTTAAGCTAATTACGAAGAACTAAAAGCTAAAGCAAAAGTGAACCTTTTGAATCAAATGTACAAATTTACGCTCGACGAAAAATCGAGGTAGAGAGTGTTTTTTGGTCATACAAGGGCAATCGGCGTTCCGTCGCTTTTCGCTTCGGGGTTTAACGAAAGTTCAAACGGTGGCATCGTAGCTAGAGTCCATATTATTCTGAAGGTAGCCGGCTTTTGCCAACTACCTTCAGGGAAAAATTATAAAAATAGAAAAACAGGTGAGGAAAAACGAATTGTTTTTCTTCACCTGTTTTATTTTAGGAACTTATAAGACAGCCCCACTTTTATTGTTGCATTCCAAAGGCGGCAAATGTCTTTTCGTCTTCTATCAATCCGCAAGCAGCACATTGAACCCGAACTTCAGGACCATTATATGCTAGATGGAATGGCTGAAGGGAATCGTTCGAATATTGTTCAACAATCTCACCGGATTGGGGATCCTTTTTAATGGGGGTTGCTACTTGCTGAATGAGATTGAAGCGAGATTTATTTGTCCGGCAATTCGGACAGCGGTATACTTGAGACATTGTACTCACTCCTTTTTTGGATTTTAAAAAGCATGATATCTTATTATTAAGTTAGTCTTTACAAACTTGAATATTTATATGTATAAATTAGTAATGGAGGGAAGGGATACTATGAAAGAAAATGTCAGGCAAGAAGAATTACTGGTGGCTTATTTAAGCATATGGAACAATCGTAAGGTGAGTGATGGAGGTGGAAGGGAAGTGTTGCCGGAACTCATCCGACGAGAGCTTTTGGATGAAAATGCCCATCCCCGAGCCCGAAAACCAGTATTGGAGAAATTTTACCTTTCTATTAAACGCGTGATGGAATCTTCGCTTTCGGAAGAAATGAAAAATGCGATTGTAATGGCCTATATCACTGAATTGGAAAGATTATGATTTTTCGAGTGTGATACGGATGCTTGTTAGCAAATATTCTTTTATGCTTCATACTTTTTTCACAAATCATTGTTAAAATTTTTAAAAAATAGATATTTAATGAATAAGGAGCTTAAAATTATGAAGTGGGGCATTGGGCTTTTTCTTGCCATCGTACTGCTTACGGGGTGTAATAGCGGTAATGCATTTACTAAAATCAATAAAAGTCAACCTTTCCTGGCAACTGTCAATATCAAGGATACATCACTGACTTTCATAGACGAAAACTATCATGCTTTTGCAAAATGGGATATTTCAGAACCATTTACCGGAGCCCTGCTCCTGGCAGACAAAGATACTATCCTGCTTTATGGAAAAGAGATGGAGAAAGTCCAAGTGTACTCTTTATCTGCAGGAAAACTGATAAACAGTTGGGAAATTGGGAAAGGGATCGTCAATATGCAGTTGTTGCGTGATGGTAAAAGCATCGTGGCGGTCAATCAATCGAATCACTCCATTTATTTTTTAAATGCTGATGGGGAGGAACAGGATATTGTCAAGGTTGGTAAAAGCCCCTTGACCGTTCTTCAAGGAGAGCAAGCGAATCGATTGTATGTTATTAATTTTGGTGATACCAAATGTTCAGTGATAAATCTTGAAACGAAAAAGGTCGATTTCGAATTTCCCGTACATAGTTCCAGCACAGGCACATTATTAAGGGAAGAAAAGGATGAAATATGGATCGGAGGACATGGTGATGGGGATCAAGTGGAAGAAGATCTATATATTTATTCGGCAAAAACGGGAGAGTTGAAGAAAAAGCTTAAGGCCCCGACCATGCCGATAAAGTTCCTGGAAAATGATGAAGGAATATTTGTCCTTAGTCATGGGACTAGCTCCTTATATAAATTGAATGATCAATATGAGGAAGTCAAAAGCAAAGTGGTCGGCGTCAACCCCTTTGAAATGGCGAACTTTAACGAAGATGTGGTCGTGGCGGGATATGATAGTGATGAAGTGTATGTAATGGATGCTGAAACAGTCGATGTTAAAAAAACGATCAAAGTCGGCGAAGGTCCATTCCAATTGATGTTGAGGGAGTAGATGACATGCATGTTTACACCATTTTAGTCGTGGATGATGAAGAAGATATGCGAAATCTGGTTGAAATGTATTTGCTGAACTCAGGTTATCGATGCCTTCAAGCTGCGAATGGAAAAGAAGCTATAAGTATGGTTGAAACAGAGGAAGTGGATTTAATCCTATTGGATATCATGATGCCAGGTATGGACGGTTTCTCCGTTTGTGAAGAAATTCGTGAAAATTGGGAAATCCCTGTGATATTTGTCAGTGCGAAAGGTGAAGAATGGGATAAGGTGAAAGGGCTGAAGCTTGGCGGCGACGATTATATCGTCAAACCGTTCAATCCAGGAGAATTGGTTGCAAGGGTCGAAGCGGTATTGCGAAGGACAGGGAAATTATCATTGAATGAAGAGAATCAAAACCATGTCCGATTCGGTAAAATCAGCTTGAACTTACAATCCAGAACGGTTTTAGTGGAAGGGAAGCCAATCAATTTAACCTTGAAAGAATTCGAATTGCTGTTATTCCTCATGCGTCATAAAAGCCAGGCACTCAGCCGTGAACAACTGCTTGAAAATGTATGGAGCGGTGAGTATGGAGGATCTTTACGTACTGTGGATACCCATATTAAAACGTTACGAATGAAATTAAGAGCGGCCGATTACATTCAAACCGTCTGGGGAATCGGTTATAAGATAGAGGAAAAGAAATGATCTATAAATGGCGAACCCTTTCTTTTAAATTATGGCTTACCATTATCTCCGCCATCATCCTATCCGTGCTGTTCGCTTACTCCCTTTCTCAATATTATTATAAAAATCTATATGTGGAGAAGCTTAAAACGGATTTAGTCAATGAAGCATCATTGCTAGGGGCGGATTATTCCGGCGGAGAAATCAGCGAAGACTTTAAGCAAAAAGTTGAATGGTTTAACAGTAAGAACGACAGCGAAGTCTTTGTCGTCAATAATCCCAGGGAATTGAGTGCCTGTCTGCCTTTTGAAATCAATTATGATACCCTTATTTCTGAAGAAGAACGGCAAATGCTCTTAGATGGGAAAGCCGTTGAAAAAGAGGGATATGAGAAAAGGTTTGAAAAGAACATCGTAGCGGCGATCATACCCCTGATTGACGAAAATCGCCTCGAAGGTATCATCTATACATATATTCCTGTAGATTCCATTACGGTCTTATTTAAGGAATTTGCTGCAAAATGGTTGGCGGCGGTTCTATTATTTTTGATTGTCGCGATTTTGTTTACTACTAAATGGTTGAAAAAGCTAGTCAGTCCGATTAAGGAAATCGAGACTGCGGCCCATCGTGTCTCAGAGGGGGATTATGACATACAGGTCGAGGTAAGGAGTCATGATGAGATAGGTAAACTGGCAATAGCCTTTAATGATATGGCCAATTCCATCCATTTGGAAGAAGAAAGAAAAAAAGAATTTCTGGAAAATGTTGCACATGAGCTCAGAACCCCGCTTAGTTACGTAAAGGGATATACGCAGGCCATATTGGATGGTGTCGTGAAAAGTGATGAAGAGCAACGGAAATACCTTCAACTCATTTCAAGGGAGGCTCTTAGGCTGCAGCGGCTTGTGGGAGATCTTATGGACTTATCAAAAATGGAAAGTGCTCCATTCCTGTTAAATAAAACCCCGATTGCTTATGCGCAATTCATTGAAGACGTACTTGTGAAATATGAACCGATAATAAAGGAAAAACAATTGGGCTTGAAGCTAGACCTGGATCCAGACCCGATTATTTTTGGGGATGAAGGAAGGATGGAACAGATCCTGCATAACATTTTTGATAACGCCATTCAGTATACGGATTCCGGAGGGGCGATTCATATTACCCTAATTCAGCATAAAGATGATTGCGAACTGCTGGTAACTGACACGGGCAACGGGATTCCGGAAGCGGATCTGCCGTATATCATGAATCGTTTTTACCGTGTGAACAAAGCACGCAGCCGTTTTGATGGCGGTTCAGGGCTTGGACTGTCCATTGTAAAAAAATTGGTGGAATTACAAAATGGTAAAATCGAAATAGAAAGCAAGGAAAAAAGGGGAACAACAGTCAGGTTCATCCTGCCGAATATAAAAGAAGAGTGGAATTCATAAAAAGGGGATATGTTCAAAAATGAAAAAAATCATGTTATTTTGCATGGCGTTAATTTTTTTGGCTGGATGCGGCAAGAAAGAGGAAATTCCAAAAATGTTAAATGTCGATTTAGCTGTCGATCCAATTCAGGGTAAAGTGAATGAGCCAGTGAAATTTCAGGCAAAAGTAACATATGGGGACGAAGTCGTGACAGATGCGGATGATGTCAGTTTTGAAATTTGGCTTGCGAATAGCGATGACCATGACAAGATAGCAGTAAAACATAAAGGGAACGGTATATATGAACTGGAAAAGACTTTTGATGAAGAAGGAACCTATTATGTATATGCCCACGTAACGGCAAGGGACATGCACAACATGCCAAAGAAAGAATTCGTCATTGGTAAACCAAGCACTCCCGAACAAAATGGCGGAAAAAAAGAAATGGATGAGATGAATGATGAAGAAATGAAATGATGAATGTACCATCAAAATCAAAACAATTCGGGCCTAAATCCGGATTGTTTTTTTATTTGGAAAAATGTTCAAGACGATAGGGGGAAAATGACGAAATGTCGAAGTGAAACCGAAAAATTTGTAACATAAAAGTAAAGAAAGTCATAATAATCCGGTTAGTAACGATATGTCAACTAAAAGTTATTAGTATTCCATGGAAATGGTTCTATGTAACTACCATTGACAAATAATTACTGGAAAAATATGAGTATTTATACTGATGGCAGAAACATAGATAGTTAAAGCATTTATGCTTGTTTTCTCTGAAACTTGGATCATAAATATATTTTCATTCGCATCCTGTGAATTTGATGGAAATTGATGGTGCCTTTATTACAAAAAGTGCATGTTATGATAATTCCAGAAGCAAAGCACAACAAAAAATGAACATCACAGGAGGAAATACGAATGAAAAAGAAAATGATTATGTCAGCAGCAGCGGCTGCAGCTATTATATTCACAGGAGTAGGAGCTAACCAAGCTGAAGCAGCCAACTGTGATACAGTGAAACAAGTAACTTATAAAACTACGAATAAAGAGGATATGCAAAAAGTCCTTAACCAATACCTAGCTAAATACAATATCACTATACCTGCTGCGCAGGCACAACAAAAACCAGTTCAAAAACCAGTTCAAAAACCAGTTCAAAAACCAGTTCAAAAACCAGCTCAAAAACCAGCTCAAAAACCAGCTCAACAACCAGCTCAACAAGAAGCTGGAACAACGAACCAATCAAAACCAGCAGCAAAACCTGCAGCACCAGAAGTAACACCTGATAAATCAACTGATAAAAAACCAGAGACAAGCTCTGAATTAAGTGCTTTTGAACAAGAAGTTGTTAAATTAACGAATGCAGAACGTGAAAAACAAGGTTTGGCAGCTCTTAAAATCGACACTGAGTTGAGCAAAGTTGCACGTATCAAGTCTCAAGACATGAAAGATAAAAACTACTTTGACCACAATAGCCCGACTTACGGCTCACCTTTCGATATGATGAAACAATTCGGAATCAGCTATAAAACAGCTGGCGAAAACATCGCACAAGGTCAACAAACACCTGAAGAAGTGGTACAAGCTTGGATGAATAGCCAAGGACACCGTGAAAACATCATGAATTCTAGCTTTACTCATATTGGAGTAGGTTACGTAGAATCTGGTAACTACTGGACTCAACAATTCATCGGAAAATAATAGATTAATAGAATAGTGCATCCCATTAAATTGGGGTGCGCTTTTTTTTTGCGAGAATGGATCATTCCATTCCATGAAAAAAATAAATTGTGACATCGATTGGTTCTCTATAATGTACCCAAATCTAAAAAAAATTGAACCAAGAAATAACTGGAACCGCACCTTAACATCAGTGAGGTCCCGGTGAAGCCACTTAAATTTCCGATACATCGATTTCTGAATACTGTGTATTGAAACTTTTTTGAAGCCGTATTTCCAATGTTGATTCTTTATATTGGGCTGATGCCCCTTTTTTCTTTACAGGTGCGGGGAGTGTTATGACATGCCGATCTGACTCTTCAGGAATCCCCTCGATGATGGATTGGTTAGATGTATGGTAAAGTTTCATTTTCTTTAGCCAAGATTCATCTTGTATTGGAATTCTTACGAAGACATATAAGTGGGTTTCAAATACTTCGGCATGTAAAGGATGTTCAGATCTGGCATTTACTTTTTGTGAGCCGCCATCATTTTGGTTCATCATACCTTGCATATTGTCAGGGATCACTTGTGAAAATACCTTTTCAATGAACGATTGAACATCACTTTGCTGCATATTTTTCATGAATTCCTTTTGGTTCGGGTTATTCTTAAAAGAAAAAAGTGAATTCCAGGGAAACATATTGAATTCCTCTCTCCTGCTTATGGTCTGACAGGTTTATTTGTTATATTTTATGCAGCTAAAGCCCAGAGGTTCTTTTTTATAATTACTAAATTATAGAAAATGGAATAAACTTATGTATAATTAAGTAAAATCCATTAGATAAAGAGGGTAAGCCTGTGGATGAAAAAGTAGCTTTTATTACTGGTGGAGCAACGGGTATCGGCAAAAGGATGGCATTTTCACTCGCGGATAATGGAATGTCCATCATCATTACTTATCGAAAAAGTAAAAAGGCAGCTTTAGCATTAGTGGATGAATTACAGGAAATGTACCATGTTAAGGCAATTGCGATTCAAGGTGACTCGTCAAGTGAGGAAGATTGCCGGAATATATTGCAAAAGATTTCGGAGACATTTGGCCATGTTGATATCTTCATTCATAACGCAGGGCCATATATGCATGATCGTAAACCGATGACTGATTATGGCAGCGATGAATGGAAGTACATCATGGACGGGAATTTAAATGGTTTTTTCTATTTTGCGAAGGAACTTATTCCACAAATGCGCAGCAGAAACTGGGGCAGAGTCATTACCTTAGGGTTTGAACGGTGTGAAACTGCACCAGGTTGGATTTATCGTTCTGCTTTTGCCGCTGCAAAGAGCGGCTTGACCTCCTTGACAAGAACTTTGGCTGCGGAAGAAGCTACTCATGGAATCACCGTGAATATGGTTTGTCCTGGTGATATCATAGGGGATTGGAAAGAGAAGGAAATAAGGGTCGCGAGAGCAGAAAAGGATGATACGGTTCCAGTCGGCAGACCGGGTACGGGGGAAGATATAGCGAGGGTCATCACGTTCCTTTGTGATGAAAAATCAGATTTCATTACCGGGAGCATCATACCGGTAACAGGCGGTAAGGATGTTCTTGGGAAAATATATAAAGCCTAGTGATTTAGAATTTGAATTCGGTATGAAAAAAGTGAGGCCGGTGTAATCCAGCCCCACTTTTTTTATGCCATTTTTTTATATTTTACTTGCTGAATGTACCGTAAGCGAGCAGCCAAGCCTATAGCCCCAAGAGCCAAGCCGGAAATTAAGCCGATCCAATAACCAAAGGCTCCCATATCCGTAAACTTTGCAAAGAAATAGCCAATTGGAAGCCCGAGAATCCAGTAGGAGACCAGTGACATGGCAAATGTGACATTTACATCCTTATATCCACGCAAAATGCCCTGAATAGGTGCCTGCAGGGCGTCCGATATCTGAAAGAAGATGGCATATATTAAAAAATGTGATGTCAGCATCATTACTTCGTGATCTTTAGTGTATAAAGAGGCCACAGGTTCACGGAAGAGGAAGAGGATGGTCGACAAAACGAGTGACATCGTCAAGGCCATCGAAATGCCAATCCAGCTATACTCTTTGGCATCTTTATAACGGGCTGCCCCAATTTCAAATCCAATGACAATCGTCAATGCCATGGATATACTTAGCGGTATCATATAAAGCAGTGACGCAAAATTCATGGCAATCTGATGTGACGCAATCGTAACGGTATCATACTTACTCATCAAAAGGGTGACAGCCGAAAAAATGCTTGTTTCAAAGAAAATAGCGAGCCCGATGGGTACCCCAATCAATAATAAGGCCTTCCATTCTTTCCAGGAAACCCGGAAAAATTCAGTGAAAACCTGATATGTCGAAAATGGGTTTATTTTTATCACGACCAGTATGGCCACCAGGGCAATTAACCAATAGGTAATGGCAGTGGCATACCCGGAACCGACACCGCCAAGTTCAGGGAATCCAAACTTCCCGTATATTAACAGGTAATTAAAAAGGACGTTTACCGGGAGTGCACATAAGGTAATGATCATGGAAATCCTAGTTTGCCCCAGAGCATCGATGAAAGCCCTCAACGCATTATAAATGAATAAAGGAATGATACCGAGTGAAAGGGCGATCAAATAATCATGAGCCACCATGTGGACACTATCTTCAAGATCCATGGCATTCAATACGGGGTTCAGAGAAAAAGCTCCAATGATTAAAATGAACAAGGCTAAAGCCACAGCTAAATAAATGGCCTGCATCACGGAATAGGAAACGGATTTGGACTGCCTGGAACCCACCAGCTGTGAAACCACCGGTGTTAAGGCAATCAATATCCCGCTCAGCCCCGTATACACGGGTGTCCATAGCGAACTGCCGATGGAGACGCCAGCAACGTCCTGAGTGCTGTATTGCCCCGACATCATCACATCAAAAAAAGTCATGGCATACATGCTGATTTGGGTGATCAGGATAGGTATCAATATATAAAATAACAGGCGGATCTTTTGTGATTTAGTATAAGTCTGATTCATCAAAGTACCTCAATATCAATATTTGGAATTTTCAACACAATGAAAGAATTATATCACATAACCATGTGATGTTTTAAGAGTTTTTATTTTAAGCAAAAAAGACTTGCCGTTTAGGGCAAGTCGCAGTCTATAGACAAATTCGATATTTAATTAAGATTGCCTACATTATTTTAGGCAGTGTAAATTATGAACGTTGATTTCCAACTGCATGCACTCGCTTTCCGCGGGCGGTCCCGGGAGCTTCCTCGGCGCTTTGGCGCCTGTGGGGGTCTCCCTTGACGCGCTCTTCCCGCAGGAGTCTCGAACACCCGCTCCAATCAACTTTGTTTAAAAATTCAGATGGAACCCCTTTTGTCAGTCGCGCATGGATTCAAAATCATTCATGGCTTCCATATCTGAGTCTTTTTGAAGAATGAATGCCTGTGAAGGAATGGCAATTTGTACACCTTCCTGTTCCAATATCTCCATTATTTTAAAGTTCACATCTTCTTTGATTGATAAATATCCTCCAAAGTCCGTGGCTTTCGTGAAGAAATATAGGTAAAGGTTGAAACCGGAATGACTGAACTCATCAAATTTAACCAAAATCGTTTCCGGATGTACTTCAGGATGATCAATAAGCATTCTTTCAATGTCTTTAATGACATTTTCCAATTTTTCTTTTGGTGTCGTGACATTAACACCCAAATGGAAGGCAATCTGTCTTTTACCCATCTTGGACCAGTTGATGATCGGTTCATTCGAAAGGGTCGCATTCGGGACTGTAACTAAAGCTTGGGCAAAAGTCCGAACTTTAGTGCTTCGGAATGTGATGTCTTCAATGGTTCCCTCCACACTTGGAGTTTTGACCCAATCTCCTATGGTAAAAGGTTTTTCGGTAACGATGACGATACCCCCGAAGAAATTGCTGACGGTATCTTTAGCGGCAAGTGCGAAAGCCAATCCACCCAAACCAAGCCCTGCAACAAATCCATCGACATTAAATCCCCATTCTTCCGCAATGATGGAAGCCCCAAAAGCAATGATGATTATGTTTATGATTTTCGTAAAGAACGGCATGACGATTTGATCGACTTCTAGTCCGAATTTACTTACCAATTTCGGAAATAAAATGGTTAAGATAGAACTGATATTAAAAATCGTCCAAAAGAATAAGAAGACAAAAAACGATCTGTATATTTTCGATCTGAGTTCAGCCGAAGGTGAGTCGATCGGAAAGTAGTGCAGTGAAATGATAACCCCAATCAAAACGATAAGCCATCTTACTGGCTGTTCTATTGCGAGCATTAAGTTGGCGGCAAATTCAACTTTACGTTTTTCTGCAATCCGTAGAAAGAACTTGAATATATATGTAGTAAATACTTTCCGAAGCAAAAGGAAGATTAGAAAAATGCCTATGGAAATTCCTAATTTGGTCCAGGCTTCGATTCCATCAAATTGATTGAGTGATTCAGAAACTTCTTGCAATGTATTACTCCTCCATTGTATCTTGTAGTATTGTAGAATACTAAGATTATAATATATTCACGCTGAAAAAGGAAAAATAATCGATAATTACATACATAATGGGGGATTTCGGTTCACTGAATACTTTTTCAAGTTATTAATGGCAAGGATATATGGTAATATGTATGCAAAGTGATTTTTTAAGTTTGGAAGGTGGAAATATTGACTAAGAAAATAGTATTTACCGGAGGCGGTTCTGCCGGTCATGTATCTGTTAATGCAGCAATCATCCCCGAATTTTTAAAGAATGATTGGGATGTTACTTATATTGGTTCAAAAAAAGGCATTGAAAAAAATATCATCGAAACGGAATTTCCCGAGGTCCGTTATGAAACGATTTCCGTTGGGAAATTCCGACGTTACCTATCTGTTGAAAATATGAAAGACCCTTTCCGGGTCATAAAAGGGATTTTTGATGCACGAAAAATATTAAAAAAGACCAAGCCTGATTTCATTTTTTCTAAAGGAGGTTTCGTTTCGGTTCCAGTCGTTTTGGCAGGCAGGATGCTGAGGATTCCGATTGCGATACATGAATCGGATTATACGCCTGGTCTGGCTAATAAGATCGCGATGCCACTTGCATCGAAAATTTTCACAACCTTCCAAGAAACGGAAAAAGACCTTCCGAAAGAGAAGGCCATGTATCTTGGCGCTGTATTGCGCGATGGAATTTTTACGGGAAAAGCTTCTGCTGGTAAAGCATTTTGTGGATTCACGAATAACAAACCGGTGCTACTCGTTATGGGCGGAAGCCTTGGGGCCGTTAAAATCAATAATTTAATTACAGATAATCTTGATGCCTTATTAAAGGATTATCAGATTATTCACATTTGCGGGAAGGGAAATGTGAAAAGCGAATTGAAACAAAGGGGATATGCTCCTTTTGAATTCGTGCACGAAGAATTATTCGATCTTTTGGCGGCTGCAGATGTCGTTGTTTCAAGGGCTGGTTCAAATTCTATCTTTGAATTCCTTGGTTTGCAAAAGCCGATGCTGCTTATCCCTCTAAGTGCCAATGCATCCCGTGGAGATCAAATCCTGAATGCGTCAAGTTTTGAAAAACAGGGTTTTTGTAAAGTAATCCAGGAAGAAGAGCTGAATGATCGGATTTTTAATGCTACATTAGCGGATTTATTGAAAAAATCGGATGAATATCAAGAGAAGATGCGTCAAAAACGCCCATTCAAAACGGCAGCTGAAATGTATGAATTACTGCTTAAAGTAATGGCTGCAAAAAAATAAGTATCATTCCCCTCTATTCAGCATATCTTTTTCGAAAAGAGGAGGGGGTAGAATGGCTTATGAATATTCCAAGGGATGGTTCATTCAGCAGCTAAAAGCCGCAGGGATTAGCTACCATCCAATTGAAAAAAGAAAGCTGGAGCTGTATAAAACTTATATCCTAAGGCGTTTATACGAGGATCTGCAAAAAAGATAATCATAAAAATAACCGCAACGTCGTTGACGTTGCGGTTATTTTTATAGGAATTTACTTATAAAAGGAAAGAAACAGGATATAAGGATACCTGCGATAGCCATTGCCGCACCTGCGACAGCCCCGGTAAACTCACTTTCCTGGGCAGCTTGAGCCGTTCCGAGACCATGAGCGATCGTACCATAGGCGATACCACGTGCGAAGGGCATCGTAATGTTTAGTTTATCCATCATTTTTGGAGCAATCATCGTACCCAGCACCCCTGTCAAAACGACGAAGGCAGCTGATATATTGGAATTTCCGCCATAAAGTTCCGTGATTTCAACCGCGATGGGCACTGTAATGGATTTAACTGCCAATCCTTGGAATATGAATGGCGGAAGTGAAAATGCTTTAGCGATGGCGAAGGCAATGATCAATGTGGCAAGGAGACCAAAAATCATGCCGCTAATTGCCGGCATTGCATATTTAACGATTATTTTTCTATTTTTATAAAGTGGGACGGCCAAAGCAACGGTAGCTGGTCCCAGGAAATAGGTGATGATGTCTTTTCCTGGTGAATAATCCTTGAAGTCCAAACCGCTGATCAGCAGTACGAGAATAATTGTAACCGTACTGAAAAATACGGGCGTCGTAAAAGGTGATGGATGTTTAGCATAGATTTTCCTTCCAATGAAATAGGCAAGGATGGTTATCAAGATGCTATATATTGTGATGAGCGCTGTCATGCTGTTTAATCTCTCCTCTATGGGATAGCTTCTGAACGGTCCATGCTGAAACGATGAATCCAAATATCAGGCTGACTCCCAATGTAAATGCCAAAGGCAAACCGAATTCAATGAAAAGCCATCCCATGGTCATTAAACTGATTGAAATGGGAATGAAGAAAAAGGCTAGGTGCTTTACCAAAAATCCTGAAGTAAGTTCAATCCATTCGACTTTTATGACCTTCGTCTGTAATAAACCGAATAACAGAATCATGCCGATGACGTTGCCTGGTATAGGTAAGTGAAGTAAATTGGCTAAATAATAGCCAAGCCTGCAAATGATGAGCAGGAAGATAAGCTGCACGATAAAAGCAAATGTTTTTTTCATGATTAAGTCCTTTCAATGACGCTTTGAATATATTGTTGAATTGGTCAATTGTATTCATTATAAAAAAATATCCCTAAAAAGAATAGGGATTTGCAGCAATCTATGTTTAACATCCTGTGAAACTGGAAAAAAGAGCTTTCCAGGTATGGAAGCTCCGGCCATTTTATGAAAGGATAAACAAAGCCATATTGAAATGTTCTTCGCACTATGCTTCAAGTAACTGCTGTTCGTCATCATCATGCTGTCTAAGGATATGAAAGTTGTATAAATCTTTAGGGATTTCATACAAATCGTAGATATCAGCTTCATGATTGATCTGATCATAAAGGGATTTTCTTGTTTCGTTGGCATTGACGGCATAGGGAAGCTTTTCTGCGGCTTTTATGGAGCGGATATTTTTTTTGCGAATTCGCATGAAGACCGTTTCCAAACCGAGCTCGAAAAAAAGCTCTTTGAAGAAAGCGTCTTTTGCGATGGCATTATACCCTTTTCCATGATAAGGCTTGCCAAGCCATGTGCCTAAGAAACCTGCACCATTTTCAATATCGTATAAAGAAATACAACCGATGGGATTTTCCCATTCATCCAAGATTGTTCGTGAAATGAGTTGCCCAGCATCTTCGGCTTCGATCGTTTGCTTAGTAATGAAAACATATTCTTCATATGAATCTACCTTATGGCGCACGAAAGGGAAGACATCTGGATGCGTCATTTGTTCATAAAGAGAAAAACAATCTGTGAAATCTCTCTTTTTTAACATTTCCGTCCCTCCGTTTGAGGGCAGTTCTTATGCGTAGTCGCTGCCCACCCTCGAAATTTTTTAAGTCGTTCATCAAAAAATTTCGGGGTGGGAATCGAACCCACTAGAACCGGAAACCGGTGGCGCACCATTTGCCTTCCCTATTTTTATTGTCAGAAAGTATGCAAATCTAAAGAACCTTACGAAGGTATAATACTAAAAAAAAAACGGTTTGGGAATAGGTTTTTTGCCTTTTTTTTTCGTCAAATTTCAACTTTTTCTCGAAGGGTGAAATCTTTAGGCAACCGTCTGCATAGTTCCATGAAAAACTGCTTTTTTCGCCCGCTTTTTTCTTTAAAATTTACCTGTGAATTGCATGAATAAAATGATTGCGCCAAGGGCCCATACATATATGGAGAATATTTTGAGTGAACGCTTTTTTAAGAAATCGATCATCCATACCACGGCTATATATCCAAAGATTGCTGCTGACAGGGTTCCGACGAAAAGCGCAGTGAGTGGAAGCCGTTCAACTTCTCCTGTAAAAATCGGTTTCATCTGAAATACGATGCCACCCGTAATGGCAGGAATGGAAAGCAAAAAGGAAAAATAGGCTGCAGTGGCCCTATCCAGTCTGCAGAAGAGGCCAGCGGCTATCGTTAAGCCGGAGCGCGAAAGAGCTGGCATGATGGCAGCAGCTTGGAAAGTACCGATGATCAGCGCATCTTTAATCGAAATTTCATGAAGGGATTTGCCGCCTTTCCTTACTCCGTCGGCTACCCATAAAATCAGTCCGGTCGCTAAAAATTCCCAGCCTATGGTCACGCCTGTTTTTGAAAGGCCATCAAACCAATCACCGAGTAAAATGCCGGCTATCACGGCAGGAATCGTCCCAGCAATGAGAAGCAGAGTCATTTTGGAGAAAGGATTTTTCAAAATGGCAATTATGTCATTCTTATAGACGACCAATAACGCCAGCAAGGTTCCGATGTGGAGCATGGTATCCAGAAAAATGCCGGCCTCGTCAAGGTGGAAAATATGCCGTCCTAAATATAAATGTCCAGTGCTTGAAATAGGTAAAAACTCAGTCAAGCCTTGAATGATCCCAAGGATGAAGGCTTGAAATTCATTCAGCAAAAAAACATCACTCCATTCTAGAAGGTATAGGACAATCCATTATTTAAACTGTATGCACAAGACGGATGAACATGTCCGGATTTTATTGGTGATATCAAGAAAAGGCAGTCCAGATTTACCTTCTTTCGAATATAATGAGAGGAAAAATGAAACTATTTTTCATTTGATTCGTAATTATTTATATGGGAAAGGAGGAGAAGACACTATGCCTACTAAAGATGAAAAAGTGTTTGCTGCCCTTATTTATGTGATCAGCTTTTTTACAGCATTTATCGGTCCTTTGGTGATTTGGTTATTGAAGAAGGACTCGTCACAATTTGTGGATTATCACGGAAGGGAATACTTGAATTTTTTCATTTCCTACACCGTATATTCAATAGTTGCAGGGATACTCACAATAGTATTGGTTGGATTCTTACTATTGCCGGTAATCGGGATAGCATTAGTCGTATTCACCATCATTGCTGCTGTTAGGGCTTATGAAGGAACGGATTATCGATTCCCGTTGATTTTCAGGATATTATAGAATGATGTAAAAGGATTCCGTTCATTCGGAGTCCTTTTTTATTTGGACCGTGTTGGGAATTGCCCTTCTTTAAAAAGGGAATAGATCACATTAAAGCGAATAAAGTATTATGATAACTACTTCCCTGCACATTTAGGAAGCGGATCCGGGCGGATTGTGGTACTGCTAATCAATGGCCGCCCTAAAGGCGGTAATCTTTCTTGTAAGGAGTGAGGAGCAAAGCGGGATATGAATATACGTGAATATTATCAGAAAACGAGCAATTCAAATTTTCATGCATCTTGGGTATCTCTTCTTTTGGCCATTGTCTTTTTCATTTGCCATATTTTTGCGATGATTCCGGGCAATATATTATTGATAACTTCTCCTTTTATTTTCTTTAGCATTGCTCAATTTGTCAGTCATCGTATATATGAAAATAGAATGAAGGAATTGCCTGAAGAACATATCGGGACGAATGCCGGGTTATTAAAAAATGAACATGTTTTATTGACTTTTATGCCAGCACCGACTTTGCGACTGCTTCTCTTTGCGCCGGATGGGTCACTAATGGGCGAGGTACGTGATTTGAATATGAAGTGGTTCATGTGGATGATTCCCAATTTTTTGTCGATGCTAATGGCCAAGCGATATGAACTGGTGGACCATGAGGGGCGTTTGCTGGCTAAGTACCATATCAAAAGGGGGCTTTTCAATAAAATGACGATCCTGGATGATCAGGGCGGCATTATTGGATCGTATCAAGAAAATCGGTCATTCGTGAAGGTAAATGGAATGATCTATAAGGAAGATGGTACGGAATGGATGCCAATTGAAACGCCAGGAAGTGTAAATTCTTTCGAGATTGCCACAAAAGACGGGGAAAAGATCGCTTCATACCAAGAAGGCTGGATGCCTTTGGAGTGGGGGAAACGATTCAAGACTAATACACCCATACTTTCTTTTTCATCGAATGTTGCTGAAATTCCTAAAATCATTGTCTTTGGGTTCTGTGCAGCCACGCTGAATCATCGTTCAAATTGACTACGGTTCCCCTTTAGCAAATCTTTTAAATACCTGATATAATAATAGGAGATACATAGATTAAATACATAATAAAAAGGTGGTAAATATGAGTTTACT
Source organism: Bacillus sp. 220_BSPC (assembly GCF_001054655.1). NCBI lineage: Bacteria > Bacillati > Bacillota > Bacilli > Caryophanales > Bacillaceae > Bacillus > Bacillus sp. 220_BSPC. The sequence goes on along the minus strand of NZ_JVPL01000298.1, from coordinate 3,375 downwards.
TAATGAGATTCTGGATTATAATGAACAGTTTGTAGAAAAAGGTGAATATGTTAAGTATAGGACGGATAAGTTTCCTGAGAAACGTATGGTCATCATAAGCTGTATGGACACTCGGCTTGTTGAACTATTGCCAAAATCCTTGAATGTCAAAAATGGTGATGTCAAAATCCTGAAGACTGCCGGGGCAATCGTCTCACACCCATTCGGAAGTGTCATGCGGAGTATCCTTGTTGCTATTTATGAGCTAAAGGCAGATGAAGTATTGGTCATACCTCACCATGACTGCGGGATGGCATCAGTCGATGCCGATGCTGTAATGGACAAGATGATCGAACGTGATATACCAAAGAGCACCATCGATACACTGGGAGCTGCAGGAATCGATATCCGCAGTTGGCTTCGCGGATTTGATGATGTTTATGAAAGTTGTAAGAACAGCGTCGAAGTGATTAAAGGACATCCATTGATTCCTAAAAATATTCCTGTGCATGGTCTAATCATTTCGCCTGATACAGGGAAGCTGGAATTGGTAGTGGATGGGTATTCGCAAGAACAAAAATAATATATTCATCGAGGCTGTCGGGAGTATTTCCGACAGTTTTTTTCAAATTTTTATCCTTGCTATTTATTTTTATCCTTTTTTTTGTTAAAATCGCCAAGTGTAGTTTGTCACTAATACAAACGGGTGGGCGAGGGATAAATTTGATAAGGATACAACATGAAGAAATTAAACTTGGAAACGTTTTTTCATTTTTCCGACTATGGTACGAATGGAAAACGTGAAATCCTTGCTGGAGTGGTCGGCTATTTTACGATAGTCTATATTCTCATCGTGAATTCCCTGATTTTATCGGAAGCGGGCATACCGATTAATGGTGCAGTGATTGCCACGATTCTTTTATCTGCTTTAAGCTGTGTCATGATAGGACTTTGGGCAAATGTCCCAATCCTTCTCGTTCCAGGAATGGGCGTCAATGCCCTATTTGCTTATACCATGGTTCAAGGAATGGGTCTATCATGGCAATCGGCTCTTGGTGCTGTGTTTATCTCGGGGGTAATTTTTGTAATCATCGCTTTTACAAAATACTCCAAGATCATCAGTGATTCGATTCCAAGTTCGATAAAAGAAGCCATATCTGTTGGTCTTGGCTTATTCTTGATGCTGATCGGTCTTGAAAAGGGCGGGATAATCACAGGAGGTTCATCATCAATCGTCGCACTCGGAGATTTAAGCGATCCAGCGGTGTGTGCAACGGTGTTGACCTTTTTACTGGCGATCACGCTGTTCATCAAGAATGTCCCCGGTAATTTCATGATTACCATCCTGGCAGGCAGCCTCATTGCCTATTGGTTCGGGACGGTTCAACTATCGGAAATCCATCTTTCAGGCATTAACACAGCTTCCTACGGCGATCTTTTCTTTTCATTATCGTTTCTGGAAGCGAACCGGATTGAATTCTGGATAAGTGTATTTGCGATGACGATGGTTCTTGTTTTTGAAAATATTGGTCTTGTACACGGGCATGTAGACAGTATCAACCGCCAGGATGCCTATAAAAAGTCGCTGCAGGCGACAAGTGTGTCCGTTCTATTATCAGGCTTATTCGGTTCGAGTCCTACCGTTGCAACAGTTGAAACGGCAGCAGGAATCGCTTCAGGAGGCAGGACTGGTCTTACTTCAGTGGTGACGGGCGTGCTATTCATTCTATCACTGTTATTTATACCGGTGATTAAAGTAATCCCTGATAGTGCCATTGCCCCCATCTTAATTATCATTGGCATTTTGATGCTCGGAAACATAAAAAAGCTGAATTTCAGTGATTTAACCGAGAGCATACCTGCAATCATGATCATTACGATCATTCCTTTCACATACAGTATTGCCGATGGAATGGCATTCGGTTTCATCCTGTACCCATTCTTGAAGCTTGTAACCGGAAAAGCGAGAGAAGTGTCAGCCCCGATGTATGTGAGTGCCGGAATGTTCATCGTCTATTTCATTATTGGTATGATCGGTTAAAATTCAAAAGAGCGGTTGGAATGAGTTAATTCTTATTCCAACCGCTTTCCTTATTGGTTTTTTCGTCGAAAAAATGGATTTAATATGATTTACGCGATGACACATCCAGCTCGAAAATGCTATGATATAGAATATTAAAAAATGATAAATGATAAGCAGCATATTAGAGGATGTGACAGGATGATTATTGAAGGTTTAAAAAGCCATGGTTCAGGAAATGATTTCTTGATCATTGATGAATTGACTACAACCCTGACGTTTACTGAAGAAGAGCGGAAAAATTTCGCGAAGGCCCTATGCAATAGGGAGAAGCTTGGAGCGGATGGTATTTTGTTCGTAATGAAAAGTGAACATGCTGATTGCCGGATGCGTGTCTTTAATGCAGATGGATCGGAAGCCTCAATGTGCGGTAATGGACTTCGCTGTGTGGCACGTTACGCGTATGACGTTCTTGGGCTCGATAAAATGATCGTGGAAACCATGAAGGCTAATTTACTCGTCGAAAAAACGGAAGATATTTATGAGGGGATTCCGACTTTCAAGGTGGAAATTTCCCCGGTAAGTTTTAATGTGAGAGATCTACCTCTTGTATTGGATAAAGAACAGCTGCAAAACGAAACATTGCCGGAACTGCATGATACCCTTTTATTTTCGGCATTAGCGGTTCCTAATCCACATTTGATCTCACTTGTCGATAGTGATGTTTTACAAAGTGATTTGCAGGAAAAACTTTCAACAAAGGTCAATCAACCGAATGAGCTTTTCCCTGATGGTGTCAATGTCAGCTTTGTGAAAGATTTGGAACCAGGGAGCATTTATGTGCGGACATTCGAACGTGGAGTTGGCTTCACGAATGCATGTGGAACGGCGATGTCGGCTTCTAGCCTAGTAACATGCTCTGTTGGGTTAAACGCGTTGGAAAGTGAAATATCTGTCTACAATAACGGTGGAAAAGTTAAATGCGTGGTCCACCATGATGAAGAAAGCCAAACGTATTCAATTGATTTAATCGGGAATGCAACCTATGAATTCAAGGTATCGATTGAAATAGACTTAGATCAGCCTGAAAAATTTGAAATGCTTGGAAAAGAGGATTTTGAATTGGAAACAAGCTTATATGCCAAGCTGCAGGATGAAGTGCAAAGTTATTTGAAAACAAAATTATAATGAAATTTTCAAACTGCAGGCGAACTCGAAAAAAGCGAGTTTTCCTGCAGTTTTCTTATTTAAAGTTGCAGTTGATTTCAGAGATCCGCTCGCTTTCCGCCGACTGTCTGCCAAGCCTCCTCGGCTCAAGAGCCTGTTGGGTCTCGGCTAGCCAGTTATTCGGCAGGAGTGTCGCAAATTTCTTCCAT